>JAAYLY010000194.1 GCA_012521625.1 Tissierellia bacterium
AAAAAGTCGCCTATTAATCATCAGCCTTCCTAAATTCCACTTCTACCTTAGTATCGGTATTTATCTCTTCTCCAGGCAAGGGCTTTTGCTCCACAGCAATACCGTCGCCCTTTAAGGTGTATTCCAAATTCATCTCCTCTAAGATTTTTATAACCTGCTCCTTTGTCATATTAATTAGGTAGGGCATCTGAATAGTGTTGGATGACGTATTTAGGTATAGGTCGATGATGGAGCCCTTCTTTACCTCCACCCCTGGGGATGGAAACTGTTCTATTACCTTAGATTCCTCTGTCAATTCCACATACTCCGTCGTATATCTTAGGCCTAAGTCCGTTAAAAGCTTACCAGCCTCTCCTATCTTACGATTTTTAAGATCCGGTACCACTACAGTTTGAGCATCCTCTTCCAGCTCCTCTGTAAGCTGTGGTGGTATCTCTAAGTAATTTAGAATATCCTCTAGGACTTCTTTAGCTATAGGGGCTGCAACTGAACCACCATAGTAGGTTCCCGTTGGCTCATCAACATTTACCAGGATAACCAGCTGGGGATTATCTATAGGAGCTACTCCTACAAAGGAGGCTATATATTTTCCTGGTGCATACCTACCATCTATTATCTTTTGAGCAGTTCCTGTTTTACCCCCTACCCTATAGCCTGGAATCCTAGCCCTGCTTCCTGTACCATCTGTTACAATGGTCTCCATCATACTCAATAGGGTATCAGAAGTCTCCTTGGAGATAACCTGCTTTCTTACCTCCGGTTGGAAGGTCTTGATCACATTGCCCTCCTGGTCTACTAACTCCTTAACCAGCCTGGGAGTAATCAAGTAACCTCCATTGGAGATGGCAGATACGGCCGTTGCCAGCTGTATAGGAGTAACGGCTATACCATGGCCATAGGACATGGTGGCCAGGTTTACTTCCTTTATAATATCTGGGCTGCTGGGAATAATACCCCTCTGCTCACCTAGGAGATCTATACCAGTCTTCTGTCCAAAACCGAAGGCCTCTATATACTCATATAGCTTCTCCTTGCCCAGGTCCCTGGCTATGTTTACAAAGGCCACGTTACAAGAATTATTCATAGCTTCCCTTAAAGACTGAGAACCATGGGGATTGTACCACCTAGCACACTTTAAGACTACCCCTTTTATATCCCTAACAAAACCATTACAGAAGTAATGGTGGTTTAAGCTGGTGGTGTTTTCCTCCAGGGCTGCAGCAGCCGTAATCAGCTTAAAGGTAGAACCTGGTTCATATACATCGTTTATGTTGAGGTTTCTCCACAATTCATTCCATTTTTCCTGTAACTTATCCGTAGGTAAATTAGCCCACTCCTTCTTAAGCTCTTCGTCTAGGGGCTCCCTAGGGTTATTTAGGTCGAAATCCGGCTTAGAAGTCATGGCTAAGATTTCCCCATTTTGGGGGTTCATCACTATAATGGATACATTTTTAGCCTTATGTTCCAATAAGGCTTGTTGGGCTGCTTTTTCAGCAAAATGTTGTATTGTTTCATCTATGGTTAAAACTATAGAAGTACCATCCCTTGGCTCATATACCTTTTCACCATCATAGGGCAGCTGCCTGTTGGCAGCATCTGTCATCTTCAACCATTTTCCCGGAATCCCTGTCAGGTATTCATCATAGACCCTTTCCAAGCCCGTTAAGCCCACGTTATCGACATTGGTAAAACCTATGATATGGGAGGCAAAATTGCCATTGGGATAGTATCTCTTATTATCATCTACAACACTAATCCCCCTTAATCTTGCCTGCCTAAGTTGGTTGGCCTCTTCCCTACTGATCCACTGCTTAATCTTCTCCGTACTTACCCTCTTAGTAAGCTTTTCATAGACGAAGTCTTCATCCATGTCCAATATTTCAGCTATTACCCTTGCCGTCTCTTCAGGATCCTCAACATCGGCGGGATGGGCCCATACGGTAAAGGCATTTACGCTAAAGGCTAATTTGCTTCCCTTTCTATCGTAGATAACCCCCCTCTTGGGCTTTATATCTATGGACTTAGTCCACTGTTCCAGTGCTCCCTTTCTTAGCTCCTCTCCTCTTACGATCTGTATATACCCTACCCTCAGGGTTAAAATAAAGATTAAAATCACTGAAAAAAACAGTGTAAATTTTAATCTTTGTTTAGATGATTTCATAGGTCTATTCAAACTTTATGCCCCCTTAAAAGAAAGCTGAAAAAATACTCATCACCTTGCTCAACTTATCTGTTAGCTTTGCTCCTTCTATTACCTGATCCTCTAGCTTATCTTCAACTGATATGTAAATTACCTGCCCCTCCTTGGGATAGGTCATTCCTAAGTTGTTCATAGCCATTTCACTTATATTCATGCTACTCTTTATACTCTCAAGGTCAGCTATTAGGTTTTGCTTTTTCTTCTCCAACTCAAGCTTCTGTTTTTCCAACTCCGTTACTTCCATCCGTATGCTGGTTATTTTAGCATAGCCAAATAGGATAAATAGGCTGGTGGTAAGTAAGAGGATGGCAATAAAAAGGCAGGATAATTTTAATAAAACCTTTGCCCTATTATTCTTCTTACTTTTACTATTCCTCTTTTTATTATTATTCTTCCTTTCCTCATATTCCTCATAGACCTGCTCAGGATAATAATCTAATTCAGCCTTAGCTACTAACAATTTATTCTCCCCCTTATTCTTTTAGAACCTTAAAGTTTTTCTCCTATCCTTAATTTTGCCGATCTAGATCTAGGATTACTTTTTATCTCCTCATTACTAGGCACGATTGGCTTTCTCGTTATGATCTCTATTTCCCTCTTCTTGTCACATACACATTGGGGAAATTCAGGCGGACAGATACAGTCCTTATTCAGGTCTCTAAAGGCCTCCTTGACAATCCTATCCTCTAGGGAATGGAAGGTTATGATGGCTAACCTGCCACCAGCCTTTAGCCTTTTAACCATCTTATAGATAGAGTTTTCTAAAACCTCCAATTCCCGATTAACCTCTATCCTGATAGCCTGGAAGGTCTTCTTAGCAGGATGGCCTCCCTCCATCCTAAACTTCTTGGGTATGGCTTTTTTAATAACCTCCACCAGCTGAAGGGTGGTGTCGATTGGCTTCTTACTCCTCTCCTCAACTATAAATTGGGCGATCCTCTTGGCCCATCTTTCCTCCCCATATTTCAGGATTATATCCTCCAAGTCTTCTAGGGAATAGTTGTTTACCACATGCCAAGCAGTGAAGCCCTGAGACCTATCCATCCTCATATCTAAGGGTGCGTCTTGATTATGGGAAAAGCCCCTAGAGCCTTCATCCAACTGGTGGGATGACACTCCTATGTCTAAGAGTATTCCATCTACCCCTTCTATATTTAAAGTATCTAATATCCTCTCTATATTTTCATAGTTATCCTTTACCAATATGACCCTATCTTGATAGTCAGCTAAAACCTCCCTAGCCTTCTTTAGTGCATTTTCATCCTGATCTATGCCAATTAATTTTCCATCTTTCAAACGCTTTACGATTTCAATAGAATGACCTGCACCACCCAGGGTTCCATCCACATATATGCCATCTTCTTTAATATTCAGTCCTTCAATCACCTCTTCTAACATTATTGGTATATGTTTAAATTCCATATATGTCCTCCTTAAATACCTAGCTCTGCCATCTTTTCAGCTATATTTTCATAACTTAGATTATCATCGTTAATATAGCTTTCCCAAATTTCCTTACTCCAAATCTCTAATCTAGTAGAAACCCCGATAATTACTGCTTCCTTGTCTATCCTAGAATGTTGTCTTAAGTTGGATGGAATCAGTACCCTTCCTTGTTTGTCTAAGGTGGATTCAGATGCACCTGCGAAGAAAAATCTAACAAATGCTCTAGCGTCTCTACTGGTCAA
>JAAYLY010000195.1 GCA_012521625.1 Tissierellia bacterium
GTTGAAGATGATTTTATTTAAAATTATTGATAATTGTGGTAAAATAAATTATAATAGTTTTATTAATTATTTGGGAGAGTGATTGTTTTTGGATTCGGACGGTTTGTGGAAGGTTATAGTATTGATAATTTGTTTAGCCCTTTCTGCTACCTTTTCTGCTTCAGAAACGGCTCTTATGAGCTTAAGTAAGCTGCGTGTTCAGCAGATGCTAGAAAAGAAGGTCAAAGGGGCGGAGAGAGTTGATAAATTATTAAGCGATCCCAGCAAACTATTAAGTGCTATTTTAATCGGTAACAACGTTGTAAACATCGGTGCATCCTCATTGGCTACATCCATAGCCATTGATGTCTTTGGAAACACCGGTGTAGGAATAGCAACAGGTGTAATGACCCTGCTGGTCCTGATTTTTGGAGAAATAACTCCAAAAACTTTGGCAGCCCAGCATTCGGAAAAGATATCTTTAAAAATATCAGCTTTCGTTCAAATTGTAACTTATTTGGTAACCCCCATAAGCTTTATCTTGACTAAGGTAACCAACCTGCTAGTCAGAATCTTAGGTGGGGAAGTGGATGAGAGCCAGCCTTCTATAACCCAGGAGGAATTAAAGACCCTGGTTAGCGTCAGCCATAAGGAAGGTGTACTAGAAGGCGAAGAGAGGGATATGATTTACAATGTATTTGATTTTGGGGATTCTCAAGTCCACGACGTAATGGTATCCAGGACTGAGATGATAGCTATAGATGTGGAAATGGATTATGAGGAGATCTTAGAGGTCATCAATCAAGAACAGTACTCCAGGATTCCAGTCTATGAGGATACCATAGATAACATAATAGGGATTTTAAACGTTAAGGACCTGGTTTTATTGCAAATCAATAAGAAAGCTGAATTTAAATTAAGGGATTATATTCGTCAACCCTATTTCACCTATGAGTTTAAGTCCACTAAGGAATTATTTGAGGAGATGCGGGCTGAAAGGATCCATATGGCCATCGTCCTAGATGAATATGGTGGTGTTGAAGGTTTAGTAACTATTGAAGACTTAATAGAGGAAATAGTTGGGGATATAGAGGACGAATATGATAAGGAAATTCAGCAGATTGAAGTAATAGAAGATGATGAATACCTGGTAAATGGTAATGTTAGATTAGATGATTTAAACGACCTGATAGGAACCCATATAGAGTCGGAGGATTTCGATACTATTGCTGGTTTCGTAATCGGCCTTGTAGATAAGATACCTGAATTGGGAGAAGAAGTGGAATTTGAAAATATCCGATTTACCATTGAAAGTATAGATAGGAATAGGATAGAAAAGATTAGAATATCAACTTAGTATATGATAATTAGTTATATATAAAAAGTCCTTTTTTAAGGACTTTTTTCTTTTGCCAAAATCTAGCTGTTAAAATAAATATCTCCTGGGTATATAAGTACGGTATCTAAGTAGCTTGTTTAAATACTTTTCTATATCCCTTGTCTAAGTATCATATTAAGTTTATTTAAGGCTATTTAATTAGAATAAAAAATAATCTATAGGTTTAAGCTAAGGATAGCTTCCTAATTTTGTCAAACATTTAACAAC
>JAAYLY010000196.1 GCA_012521625.1 Tissierellia bacterium
AAGGAAGGTTCTTTTTCTTAGAAACCCTTGTAAGCATAGCTTCTATAGAAGACATGTATTTATTTGGATTTATACCAAGGCTTCGAAAGGCCTCCCTATAGCACTTAACTTCTTCACTGTCCTTAATTTTTCTCCCTTCATAGTATTTCTGACAATACCTTATATTTTCTTCTAGCAGTTCTTTGATTTGGGGTATAGGCTTTGAATTATCCACATTACTAGCTACTACTATCCCAAAACAGACTTCCGGAAGTTTTTGAAATACTTCCTTTTCCACTATAAATTTCATTCCGATTTCCTCCTACTATTGGTAAAATAATTGAACTAATAGAATATACACAAAATTTAAAATATTTCCCAAATAATATTATACAATTTATTCCCTGGGTTAACAAGGACACCATATTATCTTAATAGGAATATCAGCTATGGTATGGGGTAGTTTATAGAGAAAAATAAAAAACCACATCCTAAGATGTGGTTAGAATATCCTCCTGCCATATGAAAAATGTCTAGAATAGTATCTGGAATTTATATCGTCTATGACTACTCCCCTTGAAGTACTAGCGTGTATGAACTTACCGTTGGCTATGTATATGCCTACGTGGCTAGGCCCTCTCCTATATGTATTGCTAAAGACGACTAAGTCCCCAGTCCTTAAGTCGGATTTACTAACTTTAGTTCCTACCTTAGCCTGCTCTGTTGTTGAGTGTGGCAAGCTTATATTATGTTGCTTATAAATGAATTGAGTATAGCCGGAACAGTCAAAGCCCTTTGAGCTTGTTCCACCGTACCTATAGCTAACTCCAAGATATTTTTTTGCTGTTTCAATGATTTTATCTCCCAATTCCTGCCTACCTAGGCTGCTCCTATTGGGCATTGTAACCTTTAAGCCCTTCTTGATTATTTGTCTATTTAGGGCTTCTACTGTCTTAGGTCCAGCAGAGCCATCGACTTCTAATCCATGGTGCTCTTGGAAAGCCCTTAGGGCCTCATCAGTTTGTTTACCGAAATAATCTGTACAGTTTTCTATTTTTAGAAATCCAAGGGCCTTTAATACTTCCTGTAAGGCCTTTACATCATCGCCCCTAGCTCCCATCTTAAGGGCCCTATCAAATTTTAAGGTATACTTTTCAATTTCCCCTGCTTCCTTAATCTTTAAGGCTTTTACTAGGGCTTCATATGTAGCCCTATCGAAGATTCCGTTGGCTTCCAATTCAACTGATTTTTGAAATTCAATTACTGCCTCTTCCGTATAGTCTCCGTAATATGTAGTTAAGTCGTCAGAATTAAAAAAGCCTAGGTCCTTTAAATTCTGCTGAAGGGTCTTAATATCTTCATGGGTCATACCCTTCTTCAGGGTTTGATCTCCTAATTCTGCATATGCTGTTGGACTAAATATGATTCCAGCGATAGTGAAAGCGATTGCAGTATTTTTTACAATTTTTTTAGATAGCACAATAAAACTCCTCTCATATGGGATAGGACTTGTCCAAGCCAGTATAATTTTTAGTATACATTAAAAATAAAACAAAATAAAGTAATTTTTGTAACTTTTTTGTAAATATTCCTTTACAGATTTTGCCAACAGCTAGGGTATATATAAATATATTTAAGAATGTAGGCTTAATTATTATATCTTATGTAGGAGGCCTTAAAAACTTGATTATTAATATATGCTTCCTAATATTAACTGGAATCAAAACCGATTTATATGGTATAATTTCCTCTATGAGAGGAGAGTGGTAAGGTGAAGGATTTTAGGCCTTTAAGATTGAGGACTTTTACTTTTTTAATAGCACTTTTATTACTTGTACAAAGCTTTACATCATTTGTACTTGGGGCTAGGCCCGTAAGATTGGTGGTAGACAGTAGGGAGGTTACTTCAAATCCCAGGCCGGTAATCATAGAGGGTAGGACCCTGGTGCCAATACGCTTTGTCTTAGAACAGTTTGGGGCCGACTTTGATTGGTGGCCAAAACAGGGCAAGGTTGAAAGGGTTACTATCACAAAAGGGGATATAGAAGTTAATCTAATTATTGACAGTCAACTGGTCAGCTATGAGAAGGATGGTAGGCACCATATAGTAACAGATGTTGCCCCTAGAATCATAGAAGACCGTACCTTTGTACCAGTTCGCTTAATTAGTAATATCTTTGGTTTAAGCATAGATTGGGACAATGCCAGCAGGACTGTATTAATCGATTCAAGTAAGGAAGGAGAAGTGGATCCCTTCTATCCATTAAAGATAACTTCCCTGGAGGATGGTGAAACCATCCAGGGTAAGACTTCCTTAAAGGTGGATTTAGGACAAGATAAGATCAAGGATGGAAAGTTTATTAGATTTATGTTATTAAACCCACAAACAGCAGAAGGTAGGATCATATCCCAGGGTAGTGACCTAACTAAGGAGTATACTTACCTGCCTAAGCTAGATGATCAAGGGGAAAGGGCTATTGTGGCTGCCATCTATGATGGTGAGGGTAGGATATTATCTGCTGATGCAGTTGCTGTAAGTGTTAAGTTGAGGCCAAGGGTTAGCCTTAATGGAATTAAAGATGGAGATGTGGTAAAGGATAGACTAACGGTCAAACCTGATGTAAATTTCGTAGCCAAGTATGTGGAATATGAAATAATAAATATAGATAAGGATAAGGTTATTATACCTAATGAAAAGGACCCCTATGGTTCCTATAGCTGGAGTCCGTCAGTTAGGGATAATGGAAATTATTCCATAAAGGTTACAGCCTATGATGAAGAGGGTAATTCTTATGTAAGCAAGTCATATGAATTCAAAGTGGATATAAGCCATAGCTTATCCTTAACTGGCCTTTCAAAGGGGATGACAGTGGACAAGCCAGTTACCTTAAATGTAAGCCGAAACTTTGATGTAGATTATACCTGTTATGTTTTAAGAGATCCAATCACAGGTGAGGAAGAGATCTTGAAAAGCTTACCCTATGGCTCTTATAGATGGTTCCCTGGCCCTGAATATAAGGGCAAGAAGGAAGTGTTTGTAAGGGTTAAGTATGCCGGTTCTAAAATCATGGAAAGTAGTCCAGTAGAAATCAACTTACCAGGTAAGGCCAATATCCTGTTAGAGGGTATAGGACCAAATGAAGTAGTTACTGCTGATAAAACTATTAAGGTCAATAGCAATGTAGATTTGGACCATGTTAACTATGTTATAACCGATGGAAATAATAAAAAGAAGGTAATTACTTTAAAGCCAGAGGAGGAGTTGGTATTTTCACCAACCAGTTTTGGGGTAGGTTCCTTTAAGATCTATGCAGAAGGGCTTTATGATGGTAACAAGAGTATAAGAACAGAAGAAGTTTCCTTTAAGGTTTATTTGGGTGAGATTTACGGAAAAACTAAAGTTATAGAAAAGGATAAGTTTTTAGGTGTTGCTTCTAAATTAGCTAGGGAATCCTTCCTAAGGACTGGCCTATCTGCAGCCTTACAAACATCCCAATCAATCCTTGAAACAGGCTGGGGTCAGTATGTAGGTGTAGATAAGTATACTGGTAGGATATCCTACAACCTATTTGGTATAAAAGGGGAAGGCCCTGCAGGTTCTGTCTTATTCACTACTTGGGAAGTATATAATGGAATTAGGTATACGGTAGATGATAGATTTAGGGCCTATAACAGCATAGATGAAAGCTGGAAGGACTATAATGCCTTCCTCCTAGAGAGGGAAAGATATGCACCAGTTAGGGAGGTTATGTATGATAGCACTCAGGCAGCTTGGGCCCTGAGGAGGGCAGGTTACGCAACGGATCCTGAATACCCCTTAAAATTAATCAGGATAATTGAAGAACGTAATTTAAATGAATTAGATAAGGTTAGGATATAGCTTATTTAAATAAAAAATGTCATTCTAAGGCTCTGGCACTTAGGATGACATTTTTTTAATCTATATACCGTATCTCTTTCTGGCTACATCGATTATTTTAAAGATTAAGCCTTCATAGCCTAATTCGGTGGCTTCTGACATTCTATAGAGGGAGCTTTTGTTTTCCATAAGCCCTGGTAATGAATTTATTTCCAATACATAGGGGATGCCATCTTTAAGGATTACATCCACCCTTGCATAGTCCCTTAAGCCTAGGGCCTTATAAGCTTTTAAGGCTGCCTCTTCCATGGCCTTTTTCTCTTCGTCTGTTAACCTAGCAGGGATATGGTAAACGGTGTGGGATTTGTAATAGGATTTAATTTCAAAACTATAGAATTTCAATAAGTTGTCTGGCAAGTTGGATAAATCGATTTCCTGAATAGGTAGTATAGTTACATCATCCCCATTACCGATTATACCTATGGAGAATTCCCTTCCTTCAATAAATTCATTTAACATAATTGGAGGAGTGTAGGTTTCAAGGCTATCCTTAACCTTTTCTACTAACTGTTCCTTATTAAAGACTAAGCTATCTTGATGTATACCCCTGCTGGAGCCTTCATCGCTAGGTTTAATTAGAATAGGGAATTTAATGTCTAAGCCTTCTAAATCATCTACACTATAGATGGGAATGAACTTAGGAGTATTTATACCATTTGCTTGGAAGATAGTTGAAGCATAGATCTTATTTATAGCTAAGGCATGTCCAAGGATTGAGGAGCTTGTGTAGGGTATGTTAGCGTATTCTAACATAGCCGGAAATTGGGCCAGTTTACTTTCTCCTTCTATTCCATTGCACAGATTAAAAACTAGATCAACCTTTTCTTCCTTTAATGTTTTTATTATATCATCGTCCAGGACCAAATCGATGCATTCATACTTTTTAGAAAGGATTTTCTTAATGGATGCAAGGGTTTCATTTTTTTGCTTGTCCTCTAATTGGGCTTCTTCTAAAGGTATGTACTTTTCCCTCGACTTATCTGTTACTATGGCTATCTTCATTTACATCCCTCCAGCCTCATAAATTATATACCTAGAGAATAACTTATTTTCCACAATAAATCAATGAAAATTTTAAAGTTCAGATAAGAGAATGAAAAATCAGATATCTTCTATATATAATTGTCTTATAAAGTAATTTGATATTGCTGAAATGTTGATTTTTATTGAATTTGTAGAATATTAATGTTAAAATCTATATATCAAATTAGAGATAGTTAAATGTTTTGGGGGGATAATGTTGACAGATGCTATAAAATGGGATTACGGATCGATGGAAAAGGTTTTAGGAGGAATAAAGTCGGTTATTTCATGTAGATTCGTTGTAGAAGATGAGGATATTAAGGAATTACATATAGTGTCCGATGGAACCAGAACTCCAAAACAGCTTTCCAGGGATATTCAGTCCATCTTAATTGCTACTTATGGATTAAATATAGATTATAAGAAGATCAGCATTGCAGAATTACCGGTGCAAGGGCTGGCTAAAAAGGAAAATAGGCTGAAGATAGAGAGGGTCACCTTTGAGGATAAGGGTAAAAGGGCTAGCCTATCAGTTAGCCTATCGGACAAGTCTAGGGAGTATGTCTCTACAAAAACTGGAGTTAATACCATAAGGAATATTGAGCGTATGTTAGTAAGAGCAGTATTAGATAATGTAGAAGAAGCATTAGGAATAGAGGATTGTTTTATTTTAGAAGACGTAAAAAATATAAGTCATTATCCAGACGGGATAATTCTAGTAGTATTAAATTATATCTGTGATGACAAGGAAAAGAGACTTTGTGGAAGCAGCTTAATAGAAGGTGATTATAAGAAGGCTGTGGTAAAGGCCACCTTAGATGCTTTAAATCGTATTATTACTAAGTGATGGACAAGTTTTATATTTATGTTAATAAAGCCGGCTTTTAACATATTTTAAGCGAAGCGAATATAGCATGCTGTACTAGCGAGGCAGCGTAGTATGACATAAAGGGGGCTATATTCGATGAAAAAGGCTTACGCTATTTTACTTAGCTTATTAGCATTAGTTTTATCAGCTGGTGCTAA
>JAAYLY010000197.1 GCA_012521625.1 Tissierellia bacterium
TAATATTATACTGAGCCATGGTTCATCCTCCTCGGTTTGGTATTTGTGTTGCAACTATATTTTAACCGAGGTATGAGCTTTGGCTCAAATTATTTTTCTTTTTACACCATTATATAGACTTAATCATCTTATTAGTATATTAATCTATTATTCTATTATTCTTCTAATACCCTAAAAGTATATCTAAAACTTCTTTGCAATACTTGAAATACATACATTGAAGCTACTTTTAGTTAATAAATCTTATATATGGGTAATATCATTTATAGCAAGTAATTTATATAATTAATCATCTAGAGTAAGGAGAGTATTATATGGCTATAAAATTGTTGATAGTGGATGATTCTGCATTTATGAGAAAGATCATAAGGGATATAGTTAAGGAATTCCATGGAATAGAGGTAGTGGGAATTGCTAGGAATGGTATGGATGCTCTTAAGAAGATTGAATTACTTAAACCAGATATTATAACCCTAGATATTGAAATGCCCATATTAAATGGACTAGATACCCTAAAGATTATTAAGGAAAAGTATGATATTCCAGTTATCATGTTAAGCTCAAGGACAGGTACCGACATAACCATTGAGGCCTTACAAATAGGGGCCTTAGATTTTATAGAAAAGCCTAAGGATTTAACGGATTTGGAAAATTTAAGTATAGAATTGGAAAATAAGCTTAAGTCTATTGTAAAGAAAGAAGCTAAGAAATACGATATAAAATATGATAGGGAGCTTACCAAGCAGGGAATAGAGCCTAGTAGGGAATTCGATGCGGTGGTCATAGCAGCATCAACAGGTGGGCCAAAGGCCTTAGTATATCTAATTAGCCAATTGCCCAAGGATATACAGGTGCCCATTTTCATCGTCCAACACATGCCTAAGGGCTTTACCACATCCTTTGCCCATAGGTTAGATAGTGAATCCCAGGTAAGGGTGGTAGAGGCGGAGGAGGGTATGGAAATAGAAGCTGGTAATGTCTATCTAGCACCAGGGGATTACCATATGGTTATAGATAAAAATCAGATCTCCTTAAACCAGCTAGAAAAGCTCCACGGAGTCAGGCCGGCTGCCGATTACTTATTTGAATCTGCCTCCAAGATCTATAAGGATAGGTTGCTAGGTATAATACTTACTGGAATGGGTAGAGATGGTAGTCAGGGTATGGCAACTATTAAAAAGAACGGCGGTTATAACATAGTACAAAGTGAGAGAAGCTGTGTGGTCTACGGCATGCCAGGTAGTGCTGTGGAATTGGGAGTTGTAGATGCTATCCTAGATCTGGAGGATATATCTTTAAGCTTAAATAAAGTAGTTAGGAGTAGGCCTAACTAATAGGGGAGCTTTAGTCTATGGTTTAAGGGCCTCCATAGGACCCTATTTGGAGTTTTTATTTATGGGAATATGGGGAAACTTTAGCATTTTATCATAGGTATACAATTAATTGTGTTGACCTACTTTGTTAGTTACCTTTATTATAGGTATATTGGAGATATAAAGGATATGGAGTATCATGAGGAAATGGATAAATTAAAGTAGATTATAAGTTTAATAATTTATATT
The DNA here is from genome assembly GCA_012521625.1 of Tissierellia bacterium. GTDB lineage: Bacteria > Bacillota > Clostridia > Tissierellales > Tissierellaceae > JAAYTL01. The sequence continues at coordinate 1,563 of JAAYLY010000197.1, forward strand.
TCTTAATTGATAAATTTACAAGCTAAATACAGTATAATAAACATTACAAAAATAAAGGTGGCAGATTATGGGTAAGATAAAAACCAATGCTATGAGGATTTTAGATAAGATGGATGTGGAATATACTAGCTATATTTATTCTAGTAATGACAATAAGATAGATGGCATATCAGTAGCCAATAAGATTGGAAAGGACCCTAAATATGTCTATAAAACCCTGGTAGCCAAGGGCCATAGTGGAGAAATATATGTCTACGTCATACCAGTGGCTGAAGAATTAGATCTTAAAAAGGCGGCAAGGGCTGCAGGGGAGAAGAATATTCAGTTGGTAAGTGTAAAGGATATTCAAAAATTAACTGGCTATATAAGGGGAGGGTGTTCCCCAATAGGAATGAAGAAGAAATACAAAACCTTTATAGATTCCACGGCCTTAGATATAGAGAGGATTGTTGTAAGCGCTGGTAAGATAGGAGTACAAATGGAATTAAAGATAGAGGACCTAATAAGGGCTAGTGAGTCGGAACTTGAAGATTTAATATCATAGGCCCAATCTATTATTGGCTTTAAGGTATATTTACTAAGTTATATGATTATATTCTTGAAAATGTACAGTTGAATGTTATAATTTAGAAATAAGTTAGTAATGTGAAAAGAATGATTACTAAGGAGATGATAACTTGAATATTATCGAAGCCATAATGACTAGGAGGAGTATTAGGCATTTTACAGGAGAACTTATAAGGGATGAGGATTTAGAGACTATCTTAAAAGCAGGTTTTCAAGCCCCTTCTGCTCATAATAAGCAGCCCTGGGAGTTTGTTGTCCTAAGGGATAGGGAAAAGTTAAGGGCCATTAAGGAATTCCATAAATATGCTAAGATGGTAGAAGATGCTGGAACTGCCATAGTAGTCTGTGGAGATAAGAATAAGCAGGACCGTATGGGCTTTCTAGTTGCTGATACCTCTGCTGCAATTCAAAATATGCTACTGGCAGCTCACGGCTTAAATTTAGGGGCAGTATGGTGCGGCATATATGATTCCAATAGCCTGGTAGAATTCTTCAGCCAGTTATTAAAGTTACTTGAAAACATCCTTCCTATAGGTATGGTTGTAGTGGGTAATAAGATTAGGGATAGGAGCATCCAAGATAGATATGATGAAACTAAGATACATTATGATGAATGGTAGAATAAAAACTAAAAGTGGTGGAAGAGGATGAAAAAGCTAACTTATCTAGTATTGATTATAATGATAATCAGCCTACTAACTGCCTGTAACAGGCCTAATAATGATTTGGGTAAGACGCCGGAGGAAAATTTAGAAAAAGGAGAGATTCAGTTGGCACAATTGGAAATGCCTAAAAAAGGTGAAGAAATAGCTATTATAAAGACTAATTTTGGTGATATAAAAATTAGATTGTTTCCTGATATAGCGCCAAAGGCTGTGGAAAACTTCATAACCCATTCGCAAAATGGTTACTATGATGGGGTGACCTTCCATAGGGTTATAGAGGATTTTATGATTCAGGGTGGCGATCCTGAGGGAACTGGAAGGGGAGGTCAAAGTATTTGGGGCAGTCCTTTTGAGGACGAATTTCATGTGGACTACCATAATATTAGAGGGGCTGTTTCCATGGCAAATGCAGGTGCTAATACGAATGGTAGCCAGTTCTTTATAGTCCAAAAAAAGGATGTAGAAGAGGACTTTATCCAACAGATGGAGAAGATTGGGGCTGAAGGAGGGTATCCGGAAGCGGTTGTTGAGGCTTATAAGAAGTATGGGGGAACTCCTTGGTTAGATTATAAGCACACGGTTTTTGGCCAAGTTTTTGAGGGAATGGATGTAGTTGATGAGATTGCAGGGGTGGAGGTTGGACCACAGGATCGACCTCTGGAAGATGTAATCATAGAAACTATAGAAATAGTCAAATATGAATAATTATATAGGGTTAATCTTCATAGATTAGCCCTTTTTCATAAGAAGCTTTTGTAAAGAGAAGGAAAAACCTTATTTCCACAAATTTAATGTGCTATAATCAAAATTTAATGATAATGCATAGTATAAATATAAATATAAAATTTAAACAGTTTTATATAGGAAGTTTGTTCTAGAAATTATATTTAATATAATAGCTAACAATTTTATGAGGGGTAGTTACTATGATAAGAAATTGGGAAGTTATCGGAAGACTATTATTGGCTTCCATACTGGGTGGAGTTATCGGCCTAGATAGGGAGGCAACCAATAGGCCGGCAGGTTTTAGAACCCATATATTGGTATCTATTGGATCTGCTCTAATCATGATGGTATCCATAAATAACTCCCTATATGGAGGGGACGCATCTAGGATTGCTGCTCAAGTCGTAAGTGGAATAGGTTTTTTAGGAGCTGGAACTATCCTAAGGACGGGTACTAATGTGGAAGGCTTGACTACAGCTGCCAGCCTTTGGGTATGTGCTGGCATAGGCTTGGCCACAGGAAATGGAAATTATTCAGGAGCAGTAATTACTACCCTATTAGTCCTATTCTTTTTAAGGTATTCTAAGATTTTTGAAAAAACTATCCTTAGGAATAGATTCAAAAATCTGGTGGTTATTGCATGGACTAGGGCAGGCTTAATTGGAGATATAGGGACCTTATTAGGTAGGTATAATATAATTATTAAAGATATTTCTATAAAAAGTATTGAGGAAGATGACCAACAGAAGGAAAGGATACACTTAAATATAATGATGCCCCATAAGAAAAATCTAGATAAGATTATAGATGAATTAAGCCTGATCGAGGGCATATTAGAGATTATTATAGACGACAACTTAATAAATATAAGAAAGTAATATGTACTGGAATGACCTATAGTCATTCCTTTTTTATTTTACTCTATCCACTTAATGAAATGCTTTTCTATACTAGCTATAATCTTGTACATTAGGGCACAAATTATAGCTAATATGACAACCCCCATCATTACTATATCTAGTTTGAAAACCTGGCTACCGTAGACTATCAAATATCCTATTCCCGCCTTAGATACTAAAAATTCCCCTATTATTACCCCAACCCAAGATAGGCCGATGCTGATCTTTAAAGTACCAATTAAATTAGGGATGGAGGCGGGTAAAACCAACTTTTTCAATATTTGAGGCTTACTGGCTCCGAAGGTCTTTAGGAGTTTAATCTTATTTGGGTCAGTTGAGATAAAACTATTGTACATGTTCATTATAGTTACTACGATGGAAACTGAAATCGCTGTAACTATTATGCCTGAATATCCAGCCCCTACCCATATTATGATTATGGGTGCTAATGCAGTTTTAGGTAAGCTATTTAAAACAACTATATAAGGATCTATTACCCTGGCCCAATATTCAGACCACCATAGGCCGATGGCAATAATTAAGCCCAGGATTGTACCTGCTGCAAAGCCTACTATAGTTTCCATAAGGGAAACGAAGACATGCTTGTGTAGGTTGCCATTGGTGGCATACTCTATAAAGAGCTTAACTATCCTAGATGGGCTACTGACTATAAAGGGGTCTATCCACCTAAAATTAGCAGCCACTTCCCACAGGACTAGGGTTAGTATCAATATGCCTATTTGGGCTATCAGGATAGACCTTTTCCTCCGCTTAATAGCTGAGAGATATTCCTGATGACTTTTAGATATACTCTTATTAGACATGAATATCCAGCTCCCTCCATATTTCGTTAAAGTATTGTCTAAATTCTGGAGCTTCCCTGCTCTTTAGAGGTGTTCTTTCTTTGTTACAGCTTAATTTAATATCGAAAATTTTCTTGATGGTACCCGGCCTTTGAGATAAGACTACAACACGGTCTGACATGCTTATGGCTTCAGAAATATCGTGGGTGACCATAATGGCGGTTTTTTCCTCTTTTTTAAGGATAGTGCCTATTTCATCGGAGATAGCCAGCCGGGTTTGATAGTCCAAGGCGGAAAAGGGTTCATCTAATAATAATAAATCAGGCTCAAGAATTAAAGTCCTGATTAATGCTACCCTCTGCCTCATACCTCCTGAGAGTTGATAGGGGTAGGAGTAAATAAAGTCCCCTAAACCATAGCTGTGGAGCATCTCCTTTGCCCTTTCTTTAGCTTCATCATCTAGTTTTCCTTGGATTTCCAGCCCTAAAAGTACGTTATTTAGTATATTCCTCCATTCAAAAAGCTGGTCACTTTGGAACATATAACCCACATTATTTAGGGGTTTGTCTACTAAACGTCCATTGACCCTTACTGAACCCTTTGTGGGTTTAATTAGACCAGCTATGATGGATAGTAAGGTGGACTTGCCACAACCACTAGGGCCTACAACCCCGATTATTTCATTATGATATATATCTAAGTTGACATCTCTAAGGGCTTCGGTCTCTTCTTCGATGGTGTGGTAGGTTATGCCTAGATCTTTTATCTCTACTACTTTTGCCTTATCCATTTTCTCCCTCCCAATTGGAATTTATATTACTTATATTATTCATCTATATAGGCTTTGGTGAAATGATAAAATCCATATTAAATTTGCATAAAACATGATATAATAAATTGGTTAATTGCTAGGAGGTGTATTAAATGCATCAATATAAGGGGAAGTTGATAGTCCATACTGGTTCCATGTTTTCTGGAAAGACATCTAGTTTAGAAAAGGATATTAAGAGGTTTGCTATTGCCGGTTATGATACGGTAGCTTTTAAACCTTCCCTAGACACTAGGTATACTGAATCTGAAATAGTAACCCATGATAATATCTCATTAAAGGCGGTATTAGTAGACAATATAGACGATATCATGAACTATTGTAAAGAACACAATCCCAGTGTAATAGGTATCGACGAAGTACAATTTTTAGGTGGGGGCCTACCTAAGATAGTGGAGTCCATTAACTTCCTATTGGATAAGGATGTAACTGTAATAGTGGCAGGTTTGGATATGGATTTTACAGGACAAGCCTTTGAAATAGTGAAGGAATTAATGCCTATAGCCGATTATCTTTATAAACATCATGCAGTCTGTGTAAAATGCGGTACAGATGCCTGGGTTAGCCACAGGAAGATAAAGGATAAGGAGAGGGTTGTAATCGGAGCTTCCAACGAATATGAGCCCCTGTGCAGAAGGTGTTTTAGGAAGGAAAAGGAAAAGGAAGAAGCCATCCTGAATAAAAATCAAGTATCCTTCGAAGAATTAGGGGAATTAAAGTAGCTGGGAAATTTAAAGTAGGTAATAATATAAGTAAAATTGGTAATAAAAAAGGCAAGATTAATCTTGCCATTTTTTTACCATAATATTATCATTTTTATTATCATTAACTCTAATCCCTAATACATAAAGGATTTAATATATATTTAATAAACCTTAACAATAAAAGGACCTATTTTTCATTTATTTAAGACCATGTCTAATAGCTCATGGGTTTAGTAGGTTAGGGCTTCCCTATGGAGGCCAACGCTTAAGGCAATTCCTATGCCTACCATATTTATCAACATGAAGGTACCCCCATGACTGATAAAGGGTAGGGGAATACCCGTTATGGGCATTAGGCCTATGGTCATACCGATATTTTCCCATATGTGAAATACGAAAATCGCCGCAATTCCTATAACCATCAAGGAACCAAAGAGGTCGTTGCAGTTTTTCGATATTTTAATTAGACGGGTAAGTAGAATGAAATATAGTCCTATTAAAAAGATGCCGCCTATGAAGCCTAGCTCTTCCACTAATACAGCAAATATGAAGTCCGTCTGCTTTTCTGGTATATAATTGAACTGGGTAAAGACCCCTTGGAATAGGCCCCTACCAAAGATCTTACCTGATCCTATTGCAATTTTACCCTGTAGGGCTTGATATCCAGACCCAGTTGGATTTCTCTCAGGCTCTAGGAAGTCGAAGATCCTATCCCTTTGATAGGGGTCCAGGCGGAACCATAGGACAGGCATGGCCGCTAGGGCTGTTAAAAAAGCTATTCCAATATATTTCCATCTTATACCTGCCACAAACAACATTATGGCTATAAAAAAGATAAATACTAGTGCCGTACCAAAATCAGGCTGTTTCAATATAAGCAAAACTGGAAAGCCAGCAAAGGCTAGTATCTTCAAGAGGGTAAAGGGTTCGTTAATCTTTTCCTTATTTATATCTATAAATTTTGCCAGAGATATTATCAGCCCTATCTTTACAAATTCTGATGGCTGGAAGCTTACTGGTCCAATTTTAAGCCAAGACCTGGCTCCCCAATCCTCTTCTCCAAAACCAAATATTAATACTGCTATTAGTAATAGGTTACAGACTATGTAGATAGGTATATATAACTTCCCTAAAAATTCATAATCCATCAGCACCAAAATTAAGATAGCAAATAGGCCTATGATAATTGCCATTATTTGAGATTTTAAATAGGAGTTTGTACCATAACTTAAGGTGGCTGATTTAAGGATTATCAAGCCATAACCACATAGGATTAACATGATGAATAATAAGACGAAATCGAATTTTTTAAAGGATTTGAGTTTTAAATTAAACATTGGAAACTCCCTTCTAAAGTACTACGACAAATTATATCATATTTTTAATAGATTTGGGAAGGATACTTAGATTTGAAGTTAAAAAACTGACATGGTTATTTTACCATTTCAATTATGTAAGCAGAAGCCTTTAGTTTCAAGCTAAAAAAAGATATAATAAGTAGGAAAGAAAAAACCATCCTATAGATGGTATTAAAATTCCCCCAAATTTTAAAGGTTAAATAAAAAAGTAAAAATATATCAATTTAAGTATTATCAATTTAGGTGTTGAATATGAAGGATATAAAACAATATATTATAGATAAATCCAAGGAATTGAATATCGATATTATTGGCTTTACTACTGGAGAGCCCCTACTAGATCTAAAGGATTATCTAGAATATAGGGTTAAAAATAAGATAAAAACAGAGTTTGAAGTGGAGGATATAGAAAGAAGGATAGATCCAAAGCTTACATTTCCTAATTGTAAATCTATCATAGTAGTAGGCATATCCTATAATCTTGATTATAAACTTGAGGAGCAGGATGTAATAAAAGGCCAATTATCAAAATCCTCCTGGGGATTAGACTACCACAGGGTCCTAAGGCAGAAGTTGGAGGCCTTAATAGCTGAAATTGAGAAAGAAGTGGAATTTGACTATAAATACTTTGTAGATACTGGCCCCTTGGTAGATAGGGAGTTGGCTAAAAATGCCAAGATAGGATATTATGGTAAGAATTGTTCCATCATCAATAAGGATTATGGTTCCTTCATCTTCATCGGCTATATAATGACTGATTTAGAGCTGGATATAGCTGAGGGAGTACTAGAGTCTGAATGTGGGGACTGCGATTTATGCATAAGGGCCTGCCCCACCCAAGCCTTAGAGGGGCCCTACAGGGTAAATCCCAAAAGGTGCATTTCCTATTTAACACAAAGCAAGGAAAGAATTCCAGAGGAATTGCTACCAAAGATGGGTACAAGGATTTATGGCTGTGATACTTGCCAGCTTGTTTGCCCAAAGAATAAGGGGGTTAAAAAGTCTAAGCATGGGGAATTTCTTCCTATAAAAACTGGAGGCTTTGTAGATATAGGGGAGTTACTAACCATGTCCAATAGGGAATTTAAGGACAAATATGGCTCCATGGCAGGTAGTTGGCGGGGGAAAAATATCCTTAAGAGGAATGCTATAATAGCCTTGGGTAATATGAAGAAAAGGGAGCATTTAGAACTCCTATTAAAGGAAAGAAAGAAGGATAATCCTAATTTAAATCCGTATATAGAATGGGCCATAAGGCAGATAGGCCATTAAAATTAAGAGGTGTTTTTATGATCATAGGCTCTTGTCAATTAAAATTACAGATATTTGAATCTAATTCCTTAAAGGATAAAAGGCATATAATTAAGAGTATTATAGAGAGGCTTAAGGCTAGGTTTAATATCTCCGTAGCTGAAGTTGGATTAAATGACAGCTGGAGGACTTCTATTATAGGCTTTGCCTGTGTAACTAATGATACACAACATGCCAATGAGATAATTTCCAAGGTAATAAGATTTATAGATGGAGATAATAGGGTTGAAATCCTAGAATCAAATATAGAAATATTGTAGGTGAATACAGTGGAGAAAAAGATATTAAGTAAGCAGGAGATAAGAAAGGTATTAGAATTGCTAAACCAACTTTACCCTGACGCTAAGGCAGAACTTAATTTTACAAACCCCTTTGAATTATTAATTGCCACTATCCTATCAGCCCAGTGTACCGATGTCCAGGTTAATAAAACTACGGCAGTCCTATTTGAAAAATACAAAACCCCAGAGGACTATTTACATTTAAAAGAAGAGGAACTGGGAAGGCTAATCTATAGCTGTGGCTTTTATAAGACTAAGAGCAGGAATATACTGGAAACCTGTAGGATCCTAGTGGAAGAATACAACAGCCAGGTTCCAGATAGTATAGAAGACCTTATGAAGCTGCCTGGAGTAGGGCGTAAGACGGCCAATGTAGTAGTTAGCAATGCTTTTGGCCTACCAGCCATAGCAGTGGATACCCATGTTTTTAGGGTATCTAATCGAATTGGATTGGCCAATAGTAAGACTGTAGAAGAGACTGAAAAGGACCTGATGAAAAATATAGATAAGGATATGTGGACTAAGGCCCACCATCTGCTTATTTTTCACGGTAGGAGGATCTGCCGAGCTAGAAATCCCCTATGCGAAGAATGCCCCTTAACAGACTATTGCCTATATTTTAATAAATAGCTCTATTTTTATGGAAATTGTAGCATTTAAGGTAATTGTAGAAAAGTTAGTAAATTTGAAATCGAATTCCTTGTACTTTTAGTTAAAATTTGTTATTATATTAGGTGACAATTGAATATAGTCCTTCATGGACATAGGGAAAGTGGTGAGAATCCACTGCAGCCCCCGCTACTGTAATTGGGGACGAAACCAACTTTATACCACTGGGAAACTGGGAAGGTGTTGGGAGTAGGATGAACCATAAGCCAGGATACCTATATTATATTATGCCTCGGAGGGAGGGATAAGATCCTTATATAAACTTATCCAATTGGCATAAGTTTATTTTTTTACTTAATAAGGATAACCAATAAAGTATTATTAGGAGGAATAAGATGAAAGGTATTAAAAAGATTTCATTATTACTGGTAGTCATACTATTATTTGCTAGCTTAGTTGCTTGTACAAAATCAGAAGATGGACAAGTAGTAGATGAAGGAAGCAAGGTAATAGAGCAAGGGGAAGAAAATAAGGCCAATGGTAATGGGGATAACAATTATCCACTGGAGGTTGAAGATGCCTTTGGTAACCTAGTTACCTTAGAAAAGGCACCAGAGAGGATTATCTCTTTTGCACCCAGCCACACGGAAATACTTTTTGCCCTTGGTTTAGGGGACAAGGTAGTTGGGGTTACTTCTTATTGTGATTATCCGGAAGAAGCCTTAGAAATTGAAAGAGTTGGGGATTATGAGGGCGTTAACTATGAAAGGGTAATTGAATTAGAGCCTGATTTAATCGTAAATTATGGTGAATTAGATGCTGATTCTGCTAAGATCTATGAGGAAGCTGGTATTCCTGTAGTATCCTATATGCCAGAGTCTATAGATGAAGTTATAGAGACAATTGAGGAAATAGCATTAGTTACAGGTGCAGTTGAGGCAGGGGAAGAGTTAGTAAACCAAATGACCCAAAAAAGGGATGAAATAGTAGAAAGGGTAAAGGATAAAGAGCCTGTTAAGGTCTTCTATGAAGTTTGGCATGAACCATTGATGACTGCCGGAGCAGGTTCCTTCGTAGATGGTTTAATCCAATTGGCCAACGGTATAAACATTGCCAGGGATGCTGAAGGCTTATATCCAAACTATGATTTGGAGCAGTTGATAGAAAACGATCCAGAAGTATATATTTCATCTATGGATTTACCAGAAAAGACAGTAGAAGCTATAGCTTCTAGGCCGGGTTATGAGGAAATAACTGCCATTAAGGAAGGCAGGGTATACTTACTAGATGGTAATATAATGTCAAGACCTGGACCTAGGATAGTAGATGCATTAGAAATAATGGCAAAGGCCATCCATCCAGAAGCATTTGAGTAAAAGTAAAAGAGGTTGGAAAGTTGATAAGAAAATCCGGATATAAACTTACAATCACATTCTTAATCACATTATTAATATTTTCCATCGGCTTATTTTCAGCTATTGGTACTGCTAAGGTTAGCGTGGGGGATATTTTTAAAATCCTATTATCTAAAGTTCCTATGATAAAAAATTATGTAGATCTAGCCGATATACCAAGCTCATCAGTAACCATCATATGGAATATAAGGCTGCCAAGGGTTTTATTGGGAGCATTAGTAGGCGCCAGCCTTTCCATTGCTGGTGCAGCCTTTCAGGGTATGTTTAAGAATCCTATGGCTGATCCCTACGTTATTGGTATATCCTCTGGTGCAGCCTTAGGTGCAACCATAGCCATCGTATTAAAGGTGAATTTTATCCTATTGGGTTTTTCTGGTATTTCCCTATTTGCTTTTATTGGAGCCTTGGCTACAGTTCTAATAGTCTATAATATAGCAAGGATAAAAAATAAGGTACCTATTACCACCCTGCTGCTGGCAGGAGTTGCTGTGGGTCAATTTCTAACTGCCATCATGTCCTTCATAATGGTCATCTCCGACAGGGATATGGTTAAGATAACCTACTGGACCTTAGGGAGCCTAGCGGGTAAGGGTTGGGAGCCGGTACTTAAGATGACAATCCCAGCAATCCTATGTATGATTGTAATCTGCTTCTTCGCTAGGGAATTGAATATCTTGTTAACTGGTGAAGAATCAGCCCAAAGCTTGGGGATCGATGTAGAAAGAATTAAGACTTATATCCTGCTGTTGGGAACTTTTATAACGGCCATCAGCGTTTCTGTAAGTGGCATTATCGGGTTTGTTGGTTTGATTATACCCCATATAGTCAGGCTCATATTTGGACCTGACCACAGGATACTACTTCCATCCTCTGCCTTATTAGGAAGTATATTTATGATCTTTGCCGATACTTTAGCTAGGACACTAATATCACCCATAGAGATACCAGTGGGGATAATTACCGCCCTGTTTGGTGGGCCATTTTTTATATATCTCTTAAGGA
>JAAYLY010000198.1 GCA_012521625.1 Tissierellia bacterium
AATAAATTATGTCAACTTGATGACTGGCTTAAAAGCCAGTCAAATCAAGGTCTCTAAAAGGCTTACATATATTTTGGTGAGGCATGCTGCCTCATTCTTCTTTCGGCTTCTTTTTTAGCTATATCTTCCCTCTTATCATATAGTTTTTTACCCCTGGCCGTAGCCAGCTCCACCTTCACCTTTCCATTTTTAAGATAGACTGATAGAGGTATGAGGGTAAGTCCCTTTTCCATCAGGGCTTGTTTTAATTTTCGGATTTCCCTCTTGTGTAAAAGTAATTTCCTCTTCCTTAAGGGGTCAACGTTGAAGATGTTGCCCTGCTCATAGGGACTTATGTGCATGTTATTTATATACACCTCTTCATTATCTATGGTTGCATAACTATCCTTTATATTAAGTTTTCCCTGCCTAATGGACTTAACTTCTGTACCCTTAAGGACAATGCCTGCTTCTATAGTTTCTATTATATGGTAATCGTGCCTTGCCTTCCTATTTTTTGCTAGAACTTTAACTCCCTCTTTTTTCATTATATCACCTTCATCTTTTTCTAGCTTTAAGTCTAGCAAATAAATAGAAGGCTGTCAATTAGTCTATTAAGGCAAAGTCGATATTTCTCCTTAAAGGATCAGCACCTATAACTTCAATATTGACTACATCGCCGATGCGATAAATCTTTTTACTTCTTTCTCCTATAATATAGTAGTTCTCTTCATCAAAATAGTAATAATCATCAAGCATGTTGCTAAAGTGGACCAAACCTTCTATGGTATTTTCCAGCTGAACGAAGATACCAAAGTTGGTTATGGAGGATATGATGCCCTCGTATTTTTCTCCAATTCTACTGCTCATATATTGGGCCTTCTTCAGATCTTCTACTTCCCTTTCGGCCTCTTCTGCCCTTCTTTCTGTCATGGATGTATGGTCTGCTATCTCTGGTAATCTTTCCTCCAACATCCTTAATTTATTAGGGGTTAATTTACCCTTTAGGTGGTCCTTTATAATCCTATGGATTACTAGGTCTGGATACCTCCTAATAGGGGCTGTAAAGTGGGAGTAGTATTTGGCTGCCAAGCCGAAGTGGATATCTGGCTCTTCACTATATCTTGCCTTTCTAAGGGATCTTAAAAGTAGGGTGCTTATAACTTGCTCTTCGTTGGTTCCCTTTATATCCTTAGTAAGCTGTTGGAGTTCCTTTGGATGGATTTCCTTCCCCTTTAGGACATAACCAAAGTTATGGATAAACTTTGTGAAATCGGCTATCTTCTCTTCAGAAGGCTCCTCGTGGATCCTATATAGGAAGGGTATCTCCAGCCAGTAGTATTCCTCTGCTACCGTTTCGTTGGTAACCAGCATAAACTCCTCAATTATCCTATTGGCTATCTTCCTATCTACCCTCTTGATTTCAACTGGGATGCCATTTTCGTCTAGGATGATCATAGCCTCTGGAAAATTAAAGTCAATGCTTCCCCTTCTTTCCCTTCTCTTATAAAGGATTTCAGCCAATTCCTTCATCAGGTCTAATTCTTCCAGTAGGTCCTTAAGCTTTTCCTTTGCCTCTTCATCATCATTTTCAAGATAATCGGACACATCATCATATATCAACCTTGCCCTACTCCTGATAACTGCCTCTAGGATCTCATGTTTAACCACATTTCCATTCTTATCGATCTCCATAATTACCGATAGGGTCAACCTATCTTCATTAGGATTTAGTGAACAGATGCCGTTGGAAAGTTCCTTAGGCAGCATAGGCACTACCCTATCTACTAGGTAGACGGAGTTTCCTCTCTTAAAGGCCTCCTTATCTAGGATGGAGTTTTCCCTTACATAGTGGGACACATCTGCTATATGGACTCCTAGGCTGTAGTTTCCATTTTCCAGCCGTTCTATGGAGATGGCATCATCTAAGTCCTTAGCATCTGCCCCGTCAATTGTAAAGGTCTTAAGCTCCCTTAAGTCCACCCTTCCTTCCATATCCTCCTGGGTGACTTCCCGCTTAATACTAGCCGCATATTTTTTCACCCTATCAGGGAATTCTTCAGGTAGTTTAAACTGCCTGATTATGGATACTATATCGGTCCCCTTTTCATCCATGTAGCCCAGGACCTCAACTACCTTTCCTTCAGGATTTCTCCTGTACTCCGGCCATTTTGTAATCTCAACAACTACCTTCTGCCTGTCCTTGGCACCGTTAAAGGAGCTCTTTGGTATATAGACATCGTAGGAGATCTTGCTATTATCCGGGATTAGGAATCCAAAGTTTCTACTTTCTTCGAAGGTTCCAACGATGAATTGATTTTCCCTGGCAAGGATTCTAATTATCTCTCCCTCATCCCTTCTCCCACTTGCAGACCTTCTTAAGATATTGGCTATTACCCTGTCCCCATGCATGGCACCAGCCATACTTTCAGCAGGGATGAAGATATCGTCACGGCTCCTATCATCTGGCACCACAAAGCCAAATCCCTTTTCATTTCCTTCTAGGGTACCAACTACTAAGTATTCATTATTTATTGGAACATATCTTTCATGCTTAGTCTTTATTAAAAGGCCTTCCTTTTCCAAACTATCTAAGATTTTATAGAATTCTTCCTTTTCCTTATAATCGATCTCGAATTCAACTAGGAGCTGCTCCTTCACCATCGGCTTATAGTCTTCTGAGTTTACGAATTCTAAAATCTTTTCTCTTATGGTCATACTCGGTCCTCCTCCGTTATTAGCACTTATGTTATTATTTACCCGAATAAAGAAAAATAATGTAAGAAATCTTACATTATTTTATCTTTCCGCCATATTGGATCCTATTAAATAGGTCCGCATCGAACTTGTACATATTCAATTTCTTTTCCTCATGGACTTTTAAGGCTATATTGATCAATTCATCGATTAATTTTTCGAAGGAATAGCCCTTACCCTCCCATAGATAAAAGCCTATGGAGCCAGGTATGGTGTTGATTTCATTTACAAAGACATTTTCATCCTTATCTACTAGAAAATCAATCCTAGCAGTTCCCCTTCCATCTATGGCCATGAAGGATCTCTTAGCTAAATCCTCTATCCTTTCCCTTAAACCATCAGAAATATCTGCAGGTATAACCCTTCTTTCACCGGAGGATTTTCCACCCTTCATATTGCTCCTTATATATTTATCTTCGAAGGTTAATACTTCCTTCCAGCCTAAGGGTTCTTCGCATAAGGAAGTAATAACTTCATCATCATAGCCTAAGACTGCACAGTTGATTTCCCTAGGACTTTCAACTGCCTGCTCTACTATAACCTTCCTATCATAGCTTACAGCCACATCCATGGCTTCTATTAAGGCTTCTTGATCCTTAGCTATATTTATACCGATACTTGAACCTAGGTTTGCAGGTTTAACAAAGACTGGGTATTTTAACTTCCCTTCTATCTCCTTAATTACCTGTTCCCTATTATTCTTCCAGCTGCTCCTATAGAACCATAGGTATTCTACTATAGGCAGGCCGTTGGCCTTAAATACATCCTTCATTAGGATCTTATCCATACCTACGCTGGAAGCTAATACTCCACAGCCTACATAGGGTATATCCATTAGCTCCAGGAGTCCTTGGACGGATCCGTCCTCCCCATGGGTTCCGTGTAAGGCTGGGAAGACTATATCTAAGCTGCCTAATACCTTTTTACCGAATAAGCCTATATTCTCCGGATTAGGATAGTATTTATGATTGCCACAGTTAGGAGAAATAAATATTTCTTGAGCATCCTTTAGGTTGTTATTTTTAAAGTTTTTAAAATCTAATAAACAATCTCCTGTTAACCACTTACCCTCTTTAGTTATGTAGATAGGTACTACTTCATACTTTTTCTTGTCAATATTTTCTATTACTTGTAAACCTGTAATTACGGAAACCTCGTGTTCAACACTTCTTCCACCAAAAAGTATACCTACTCTTTTCAAAATTACAGCCTCCTTTACTCATTGTAATTATCTGGCAAATCGTTCTCAAATAAGACAACATCCTTAGGTTTCGTTAGACTAGCTAACCTTTCAGTTGCTTCATTTAGGTTGTTTACTACGAAGACATTGTCAGGATTGAAGTTAACTTCCATTAAACCTTCATAGATAGGTTTAGTACGCTTCTTACCTATTAGGATTGCATAGTCGCACACCTTACCTATATTAGTACCAAACTCCCTATTGGCTTCCTCTTCCATTGCACCTAATTCCACCATACCAGGTGTTACTATTATCTTCCTACCCTCTTTAAACTGGCTTAAGACATCAAGGGCAGCCTTAGCTCCGATAGGGTTAGAATTGAAGGCATCATCGATAACAATAACCCCAGTACCAGAATCTATTAAATTCAACCTATGGGGTACTGGTTGAATCTTGCTAATACCCCTTGCAATCTCTTCAAAGGTCATGCCCATGGACATGGCAACACATACCCCTGCCAAAATATTATATATATTATGCTTACCCAATAGTTTAGTAGTACACCTAATGCTATTGCCCTTCTTATCCCTTAGGTTAAAGGAAGAGCCTAATTCAGAAACTTCTATTTCATCGGCATAGACATCTAGATTCTCCACATCTTCTATACCATATAGGATTTTTTCCTTAAAGGTTTTATCGGCTAATTTTTTAACATATTCATTGTCATAGTTAAATATGGCAATACCGTCTGCTGGTAACTCTTCAATAAGCTCATATTTGGTCTTCATGATATTCTCAATATTTTTAAAGGTTTCTAGGTGTACGGGTCCAATGGAAGTAATCACCCCTATTTTAGGCTGACAAAGCTCCGCTACTTCCTTAATTTCTCCAATTTCCCTAGCCCCCATTTCTGCAACGAAGATCTCATGGGATTCATCTAATTCATTGTTAATAACCTTAGATAGCCCCATAGGAGTGTTGTAGGATTCTGGGGTGTTTAAAACCTTATATTTTTCTTCCAGTATAGTTCCTACTATAAATTTAGTGCTGGTTTTGCCAAAACTTCCAGTAATCCCAACTACTGTCAGGTCTTCTCTAGCCTTAATCTTGCCTTGGGCTGCATCATAAAAGCCTTGATTTATCCTTCTTTCAAAGGGTACCATTACCATATTAGCCAGTAACATAGTTAAAGCTTGGTATTTATAAACTAAAAAGGCAACTACTAATGATAGTAGAATCATCCAGGAATTTTTCGCTGTAACGAAGGCTAATATGGGTAGTATTATCAGTACACCGCTTATTATAAGATTTGCAATATAGAGCCTAGTAGCCCTTTGAGTAAAGACCAAGGGTTTTTTTACCGGTTGGTCATCCTTCTTAAAGCCAAAGGCCCTTTCCTTATTGTTTTCAATCCATTTTTTAAAATTATCGCTTTTGTACTCCTCCAATTGAACCATATGTAAGGAATATTTTGATCTATTAGCTATAAGTATCAATGTCACAATTAAAATGGACAAGCCTATAATATAATCCATAATTTACCTCCCATCGAAAAATGCATTTATTACTGCCCTAAATCTGTAGAAATCATCTAAATATGAATAATGACCTGCTCCTTCTAATACTACTAATCCTGAATCCTTTATTTCCTTTTCCATAATGTGGGCCATATATAGCGGAGTTGCATCGTCCTGGTCGCCCCATATAAGCAGGGTAGGGGCTTTTATATCCTTAAGTAGATCCTTTAGGTTCTCATTTACCACCCTTACTAAAATCTTTCTCATAACACCTGCAGCATCCCTATAATCATCAGAACCAAAGCACTTGTAGAATTTTTCTAGCCTCTCCTCATCCTTGATCCAAAAGAAGAGGTTCTTATAGATAAATTTCATGGCCTTGAAGCTATAAACCCTTATGTAATAATCTAATCCCCGCTTTGGTATAAGGCCTGCACTATCTATTAGTACTATCTTATTTACCATATCTGGATATTTAGAACCCATGATTATGGATAGTTTACCACCGAAGGAATGTCCAATAAAACTAGCCTTTATAATCCCTTCGTCTAATAAAAAGTTTCTAACGATTTCCGCATACTCAAAAGAACCTATTACCTCCTTGGGCTCTTCAGATTCTCCAAAGCCAGGTAAATCCAAGGCATACACCTTATACCTATCCTTAAGTATATTAACGATAGATAATACTGTATTTATATTGGCTCCCCAGCCATGGAGGACCACAATAGGTTCTCCTTCACCTTCGACTATGTAATTGATTTTTAATCCATTCACTACTTTAATCATATATCTATACCCCATTATTGATTTTTCCCATAATATAGTAATTCTAGAACTATTATATATATATTATACTATCATCCACAATAAAACATTATATCATATTAAACCGGGATTATACAGTCATGAAATATGTAATTATTATATCTTTGGAAGATTAATTCATAAATCCTTCAAGTTAAATCATACTTATATGGCCTTGTTACTAAAGCTATATAAAGACTTTATAATTGACCTTACCTTAGTATTTTTTATATGGATATTGACCTTCCTTGTATAATATAAATAAAAAGGGCTGTTTCCTAACTTTTAAAGGTTAGGGAACAGCCCATTCTTTTATATTAATTAAAACAGTATACCTGTTCCGAATAGGTCAGCAAAAACTAGTGCTACTATTGTTATAAGTTTAATTAAAATGTTAAGTGAGGGTCCTGATGTGTCCTTAAATGGATCACCTACTGTGTCACCAGTAACAGCAGCCTTATGGGCTTCGCTACCCTTACCACCATGGTGGCCGTCCTCTATATATTTCTTAGCATTGTCCCAGGCTCCACCAGCATTTGACATAAAGATTGCCATTAATACACCTGTAATTAGGGAGCCTACGATAAGTCCACCTAATGCTTCTGCACCTAGTAATACACCAACTACTACTGGTACTACAACAGCTAACAATCCTGGTACTATCATCTCTTTAAGGGCTGCCTTAGTACTAATGTCTACACAGTTTGCATAGTCTGGCGTAGCCTTACCTTCCATTATACCTGGTATTTCTCTAAACTGCCTTCTAACTTCTTCTATCATCTCGTTAGCTGCCTTACCCACAGCGTCCATAGTCATAGCTGAGAATAGGAATGGCAGCATACCACCTATGAAACCACCAGCTATAACAGTGGGCTTAGCCATATCAATTCCAGTTAATCCAACAGCTTGGTTATAGGAGACGAATAAGGATAGGGCTGTTAAAGCAGCACTACCTATTGCAAAACCTTTTCCAATGGCTGCCGTAGTATTTCCTACTGCATCTAACTTATCTGTTATATCCCTTACTTCATTTGGCAATTCACACATTTCAGCAATTCCACCAGCGTTATCCGCAATAGGACCATAAGCATCTACAGCTATAGTCATACCTGCAGTTGATAACATACCTACTGCTGCTAAGGCTATACCAAATAAGCCTTCAATAGAGCTTGTACTACCACCAGATAGGAAATATGCAGCAACAGTACCTAAACTTATTACTACTAGTGGCCCAACTGTTGACATCATACCTAC
>JAAYLY010000199.1 GCA_012521625.1 Tissierellia bacterium
AGCGAGTTTGCTCGTGAGCAGTGAAGAATGACAAAGTTTGCTCGTGGAAGGTTTACTAATAAAATGAGTATTCATACGCAGGGTATAACCTACGGGAGGAAATATCGAAACCACCTAAACATCGGAATTCTACTTGCTTTCGAGGGATTAAAACTACGTCCGTTTAGCATATTTTTATTTATTTCTATATCTATTTTGAACACAAAAAAACCGCCAAAGGCATTTAAACCAATGACGGTTGGCGCTTGCCATAAGCAAACTTTGTAATTGTAAACAAACTCGTGTGTATATAAACAAATATTATCTCTTTGAGAATTGTGGGGCTCTTCTCGCTTTCTTTAGTCCGTATTTCTTTCTTTCCTTCATTCTAGGATCTCTTGTTAAATGGCCAGCTTTCTTAAGTATAGGTCTTAATTCTGGATCTGCCTTGATCAAAGCCCTTGCAATACCATGCTTAATAGCACCAGCTTGACCAGTAAATCCTCCACCTTGAACATTAACTAATACGTCAAATTTATCTAATTGCTCTGTTATTACTAATGGTTCTCTAGCAATAGTTTTTAAAGTTTCAAAATCAAAGTATTCATCTATATCCTTGTCGTTAACAATAAACTTACCATTTCCTGGAATCAATCTAACTCTAGCAACGGAAGTCTTTCTTCTACCTGTTCCCCAATATTGTGTAACAGCCATTTACAGTCCTCCTTTCTCCACCTATATTTCATAAACTTCTGGTTGTTGAGCTTCGTGATTATGCTCTGGACCAGCATATACTCTTAATTTCTTCATCATCTTTCTGCCAAGTCTATTCTTTGGTAGCATACCCTTAACGGCCAATTCAATGATCTTTTCTGGCTTCTCTTGGATTAATCTCTTATAAGGAACTTCCTTTAATCCACCTGGGTATCCTGTATGATAATAGTGATTTAATTGGTCTAATTTCTTTCCTGTTAATTTAACCTTCTCAGCATTTATAACGATCACATAATCTCCCGTATCTACATGAGGAGTATATATTGGCTTGTGCTTTCCTGTCAATATTTTTGAGATCTCTGAAGCAAGTCTACCTAGTACTTTACCTTCAGCATCGATTACATACCATTTTCTTTCTACTTCGTTGGCTTTTGCCATGTAGCTCTTCATCATTTTCCCTCCTTATACCAAACAATTACATAAATGTTATCGAGGTATAAAAAAGTTTCCGGGACCTTTTTTAAAACACTCTTATATATTCTAATACAAGTAATAATGCGTGTCAAGAGAATTTTAATCGTAGTAGACTTTTTCTAAAAAGAGCCCTTGGGGAGGTGCTGTAGGTCCTGCCAAGGTCCTATCCCTTCCGTCTATGATCTTTGGTATATCTTGGCTTTTAATCTTACCCAATCCCACATAGACTAGGGTCCCTACGATTATCCTGACCATATTCCTTAAGAAACTATTTCCCTCGATTGTTATTTCTATTAAGTCATCTTTCTTACTTATGTCTACAGAATAGATTTCCCTTATGGTAGTGAAGACATCAGTTCTAGGTCCCATAAAGCTCCTAAAATCCTTCCTACCTATAAGGTGTTTTGCAGCCTCTTCCATTTTAGAAATATCTAATGGCTGGTCTACATGATAGCTAAAATTTCTATATAAGGGCCTAGGCATTTCACCATTGTAGATTACATAGCGATAGCGCTTCTTAATGGCATCAAACCTAGCATGAAAATCCAAATCTACCTCTTGGGATTCCAGTACCTTTATATCCTCCGGTAGCTTGGTATTTAGAGCATACTTAAACCGCTCTGCAGGTATGCTACTATTGGTAAGGAAGTTTGCAACCTGGCCTTTTGCATGAACTTTTGCATCGGTTCTACCTGAGGCGATTAAATTTACCCTTTCGCCTGTAAGATTTGCTATAGCTTTTTCTACAACTTCCTGTATACCTAAGGCATTATCTTGAGCTTGCCAACCGGAATAGTTGATCCCCTCATACTCGATTGTTAACTTTATATTCCTCATCTTAACACCTAAATAAATCTAGTCATAATGACCAATGAAAAAAATATAATCATGACTATTAGGGTAGCAACATCCCTTCTACTTAGAACTAATTCGTTAAGCCTAGTCCTATTGTCGCCACCCCTATAACATCTTGCCTCCATTGCTATAGCCAGCTCATCAGCTCTCCTGAAGGCATTGATAAAAAGTGGTACTAATAGGGGGACTAGGTTTTTAGCCCTTCTGATTATGTTACCTGACTCAAAGTCAGCACCCCTAGCCATCTGCGCCTTCATTATTTTATCTGTTTCTTCCAATAGAGTAGGTATAAACCTTAAGGCAATCGTCATCATCATGGCTAATTCGTGGGCTGGTAAGCCTACTTTCTTAAAGGGTGATAAAAGCTTCTCAATACCATCTGTAAGGGATATGGGAGAGGTTGTTAGGGTTAGGAGGGAAGTACCAGTAATCAGGAATATTAAGCGTAAGGCCATAAATACCGCCTGCCTTAGTCCTTCCTTTGTAACCGCCAATGGCCCCAACTCAAATAGGACTTCTCCCTTAGTCATAAAGATGTTAATAAAGAAGGTAATTAATATTAAGACCATAAGGGGTCTTAATCCCTTTAAGATATATTTGAATGGCACCTTTGACATATTTACCGCCAGGACTATAAAGCCTATGATGAATAAATAGGGATAAAATTTATTAATAAAGAATAGGGATGTTATAAAAAGGGCAGTGATGATTATCTTTATCCTGGGGTCTAGCCTATGAATAAAGGTATCCCCGGGAAAATATTGTCCAATGGTAATATCCTTAATCATTTTCTTTACTCCTTAGATATCTTAATATTTCAGCCTTGGCCTCTTCTACTGTCAGTATATCTTCCCTTACATCATGACCCTTGGCTCTATAGGCCTTCATGAATTTAGTAATTTGAGGTATTCCCAAGCCAATACTCTCCAACTCATCGGCCCTTTTAAAAACCTCCCTAGTCTTACCATCCATTACCAGCCTACCCTTATGCATGACCAAAATCCTATCTACTAACTTCGCCACATCCTCCATACTATGGGAAACTAGTATTATGGTGATGCCTTCCCTTTCATACAAGGCTTGGATTTCATTTAGGATTTCATCCCTGCCCCTTGGATCTAGGCCTGCAGTAGGTTCATCTAAAACCAATACCTTAGGCTTCATAGCTAAAACTCCAGCAATGGCCACCCTTCTCTTTTGGCCGCCACTTAATTCGAAAGGAGACCTGTCCTTTAGACTTTCATAGTCTAAACCTACCAATTCCATAGCTTCCTTTACCCTCTTATCCACTTCTTCCTCACTTAGGCCTAGATTACTTGGACCAAAGGCTATGTCCTTATAGATGGTCTCTTCAAAGAGCTGGTATTCTGGATATTGGAAGACTAAGCCTACTTTTTGTCTGATGCTTTTAAGCTTAACATCCTTATTTGTTATATTCACCCCATCTATTATAATATCTCCAGAAGTTGGCCTAATTAATCCATTAAGATGTTGAACTAGGGTAGATTTTCCAGAACCCGTATGACCTATTAAGCCTATAAATTCACCTTCCTGAATTGTGAAATTTACATTATCTAAGGCCTTAGATTCAAAGGGAGTACCTGGATTGTATACGAAGTTTAAATTTCTAATTTCCATTATCATAGTAAATTTAACAACTCCTCTACATTCAATGGGTCCTCTGGAATATCCATTCCCTCTTTCTTTAGTTCATATGCCAATTCTGTTACCTGGGGTACGTCCAAGCCTAGTTCCTTTATCTTATCTACCTGGCTAAAAATCTCCCTAGGTGTACCTTCCATCTTAATCTGCCCTTCTTCCATGACGACTACCCTATCCCCTTGTACTGCTTCATCCATATAGTGGGTTATAAGGATTATGGTCTTACCCTCTTCCTTATTTAGCTTCTTAATCGTCTCCATTACCTCAATTCTACCTGTAGGATCCAACATGGATGTTGGCTCATCAAGTATTATACAGTCTGGCTTCATGGCTAGTATACCTGCTATGGCAACCCTCTGTTTTTGGCCTCCAGAAAGTAGGTGGGGGGCATGTTTTTTGTATTCGCTCATCTCCACTATCTCTAGAGCCTCATCTACTCTTCTTCTTATCTCCTTGGGATCTATCCCTTGGTTTTCAGGTCCAAAGGCCACATCTTCCTCCACTATGGTTGCTACAATTTGATTGTCTGGATTTTGAAATACTATACCTGCCTTCTGCCTTATGTCCCATATCTTATCTTCATCCTTAGTATTCATGCCTAAGACATAAATATCTCCTGATGTTGGAAGCAGTAAGCCATTCATCATCTTAGCCAGGGTAGATTTTCCAGAGCCATTATGACCTAAGACTACTAGGAATTCACCCTTCCTTACTTCTAAGGAGAGATTCTTAACTGCTGCCACCATTTTATCTTCAATATATGATTTGTATTCATAGACTACATTGTCGACTTTTATCATTATATCTTTCATTATTTTCCCTCAATTTTCTATTATTTCCACCACCATATTAATATACCACATATGCTGGGATTATTAAAGGATGAAGTATAAGTTCAAATAAAACTGTATATTTCAAACCAAAAAGGGACTAAGCTTTAACTTAATCCCCAATATTTACACTAGTTCTAGTATAGCTAGTTCAGCACCGTCTCCACGGCGAGGACCTAGTTTTAATACCCTTGTGTATCCACCGTTTCTGTCTTCATACTTAGGTGCTATCTCTTCAAATAGTTTCTTTACTACTTCTTCATCATAAATATAAGCTAAAGCTTGTCTTCTAGCGTGTAAATCTCCCCTTTTACCAAGGGTTATCATTTTATCAGCCATTCTTTGAGCTTCTTTTGCCTTTGCATAAGTAGTCTCAATTTTACCATTTCTCAATAAGGATGTTACTTGATTTCTAAGCATGGCTTTCCTATGATCTGAAGTACGGCCAAGTTTTCTTAGTCCTGTCACATTTATCCCTCCTTCACGCTTGATTACTCATCGGCTTTTCTAAGGCTTAACCCTAATTCAGCAAGTTTAGCTGTAATTTCTTCAAGGGATTTTTTACCTAGATTTCTAACCTTCATCATATCCTCTTCGGTCCTCTGGATTAATTCCTCAACAGTATTGATACCTGCTCTCTTTAGGCAGTTATAACTTCTAACGGAAAGATCTAGTTCCTCTACGGTCATTTCAAGAACTTTTTCCTTCTCATCTTCTTCTTTTTCAACCATGATTTCAACATCGCTTACATGGTCTGTTAAGCCCACAAATAGGTTCAAATGCTCGATTATTATTTTAGCTCCTAAGGAAGTTGCCTCATCGGCAGCCATAGTTCCGTTAGTCCATACCTCTAGAACTAATTTATCATAGTCGGTTATTTGGCCTACCCTTGTATTGCTAACATCAAAATTAACTTTCGTCACAGGAGTATATAGAGCATCTACAGGTATAACTCCAATAGCTTGCTTATCCTCTTTACTCTTTTCAGCCATTACATAGCCCCTACCCTTAGTCAGCTCAATCTCCATATAAAGCCTACCATCTTCATTGATAGTTGCTATATAATGGTCCTTATTTACTATTTCAACGTCCGCACCTGTTACAATATCTGCAGCTGTTAAGACCTTTGGCCCTTGAACATCTACTACTAGAGTTACCGGCTCATCTGAATAGGACTTTGCTGCTATGCCCTTTAAGTTAAGGATGATCTCCGGCACATCTTCATAGACCCCTGGTATAGTAGAGAATTCATGAAGTACACCTTGAATCTTTACAGATGATACTGCTGCTCCAGGTAGTGAAGAAAGTAAGACTCTTCTTAAGGAATTACCTAATGTAGTACCATACCCTCTCTCCAAAGGTTCTACTACGAATTTACCATAACTCCCGTCATCACTTAATTCTAGAATTTCAATATTCGGTTTTTCAATTTCTATCATTAATATGAACCCTCCTTTTAAATTTGGTTTTATAAGGACGAGGGCAATTTACTATTCTCTATTATTTAGAATACAACTCAACGATTAAGTGTTCTTCAATTGGGATGTCTATATCTTCTCTTGTCGGCTCAGCCACAATAGTACCTTCATACTTATCTAAATCAACCTTTATCCATTGTACTGTATTGCCATCATGGTTTTCTATTAAATCTTTAATCTTTTCGCTGCTTCTGCTCTTTTCCTTAATAGCGATAACATCACCTACTGAAAGAAGCATTGATGGTATATTAGCCTTCTTGCCATTTAATAAGAAATGGCCGTGAGTAACTAATTGTCTAGCTTCTGCTCTTGATGAAGCAAAGCCCATTCTGTAAACTACGTTATCAAATCTTAATTCTAATAGTTTTAACAGATTTTCACCAGTGATGCCTTTCATCTTATCTGCCATTTTAAAGTATTTAACCATTTGGGATTCATTTATACCATAAATCCTTCTAACCTTTTGCTTCTCCCTTAACTGTAGCCCATATTCTGTAACTTTCTTTCTACCTTGGCCGTGTTGTCCTGGTGCATAGTTCCTTCTTGTTATAGCACATTTATCAGAATAACATCTATCACCTTTAAGATATAATTTCATACCTTCTCTACGACATAATCTACATGATGGTCCTGTATATCTTGACATCTATTTACACCTCCTATATTATACTCTTCTACGTTTTGGTGGTCTACATCCATTGTGTGGGATTGGAGTAACGTCCTTAATCATGCTAACTTCTAAACCTGCTGCTTGAAGTGATCTGATAGCTGCTTCCCTACCAGAACCAGGTCCTTTAACATAAACTTCAACAGTTCTCAATCCATGTTCCATGGCCTTTTTAGCTGCTTCTTCAGCTGCTTGTTGTGCAGCAAACGGAGTAGATTTCCTTGAACCTCTAAAACCTAATTGACCTGCACTTGCCCATGAAATTACATTGCCTTGCATATCAGTCAATGTCACCATTGTATTGTTAAATGTAGAAGAAATATGTGCTTGACCTCTTTCTATATTCTTACGCTCTCTTCTTCTTACTCTAGTTGTTTTACCCTTTCTAGCCACTTACTTTCCCTCCTTTGCCACTACTATTTTTTCTTACCTACTTGTTTTCTTGGACCTTTTCTCGTTCTAGCATTAGTTTTTGTTCTTTGTCCTCTTACTGGCAAACCTCTTCTATGCCTAATTCCCCTATAGCAGTTGATTTCTCTTAATCTCTTAATGTTTAAAGCAATTTCTCTTCTTAAGTCACCTTCTACATGGTAGGTATCGATTATTTCTCTTAATCTAGATACTTCCGCCTCAGTTAAGTCTCTAACTCTTGTATTTGGATCCACACCAGCCTTTGCTAGTATTTCATTTGCTCTAGATCTACCGATACCAAATATATATGTTAAACCTATTTCAACTCTTTTATCTCTAGGTAAGTCAACACCTGCAATTCTTGCCATTAAATCCTGCACCTCCTATTATATATTATCCAAAACTAACCTTGTCTTTGCTTGTGCTTTGGATTTTCACAGATTACCATTACTCTACCGCGTCTTTTTATGATCTTACACTTTTCGCAGATCTTTTTAACTGATGGTCTTACTTTCACTTAAATCCCTCCTATGCTACTTCTTTCGCCAGGTTATCCTCCCTCTTGTTAAATCGTAGGGTGAGAGTTCAACTGTTACTCTGTCTCCAGAAAGTATTCGAATATAGTTCATTCTCAATTTTCCAGAAATATGGGCTAAAATCTCATGACCATTATCTAGTCTTACTTTAAAAATGGCATTAGGTAGTACGTCAACAACGGTACCTTCTACCTCTATTACATCTTTTTTAGACATTAGGTTCGAACCTCCTGTTACACGAATTTAGAAATCCTTCCTGTAAGGTTCTAAAATTCTTCTTACAAAGGCATCGTTCATATCTATGCCTTTTTCCACCTTCTCCTTAAATTCCTCTATAACATCCTTGTATACTATCAGATGTTTGATCTTCTTTCTTTTCGGATTTTCCAGTTTTCTATACTTCCCATCCACAATAGATACATAGCTATCATCTATTATATCTAGTATAAGGAAAATCCTTCCCTTATCTCTACCAGCTTTAGACATGACTACTTGCCCAACTGATAAGCCAAAAGTTGTATCCATCATAAATTCACCTCTTTAAAGAAAACTGAAACATCCTCAGAAAGATAATACTACTCAATAGCCTTTACAATAGTATTGAATACTTCTTCAATAGGCTGAGTGCCGTCTACATCAAGAATTAATCCCTTTTGTCTATAGAAGTCGATTAAAGGTTGAGTTTGTTCTAAATAAACTTGAATTCTTGTAGCTACGGTTTCAACAGTATCATCTTCTCTTTGATATAATTCTCCACCGCATTTATCGCAAATACCTTCGACCTTTGGAGGATTGTTCTTAATATGGTAAGTAGCACCACATGATCTACAAATTCTTCTACCGACTATCCTTTCAATTAAAACTTCCTTATCGGCTTGAATATTGACAACTTTGTCAAGTTTTATACCCATTTCATCTAAAGCTTTATCTAAAGCCTCCGCCTGCTCTACCGTTCTTGGGAAGCCATCTAGTAAAAATCCCTCTTTACAATCATCTTTAGTTAACCTATCTTGTACGATAGAAACTACTATTTCGTCAGGTACCAGAAGACCCTTATCCATATATTCTTTTGCAGTTTTTCCAAGTTCTGTTCCTTCTTTTATATTGGCCCTTAAAATATCACCTGTGGAAATATGGGGTATTCCATATCTCTCAACAATATTTGCCGCTTGGGTACCCTTCCCTACTCCAGGTGGTCCAAGTAAAATTATCCTCATATCTTCATCTCCTATAACTTATTTTAAGAATCCCTTATAATGTCTCATTAACATTTGAGATTCTATTTGTTTTACGGTTTCTAAAGCTACACCCACTACTATTATGACTGCAGTTCCACCGAAGTTAATTGGCATTTGGAATATCTTTGACATGATTAGCGGTAATATAGCTAATATAGCCAGTGAAAATCCACCTACAAATGTCAATCTGGAAACTACCTTGTTTAAGTACTCAGATGTAGGCCTTCCTGGTCTGATTCCAGGTATGAAACCGCCGTTTTGTTGTAGGCTCTTAGCATATTCTACAGTGTTAAATTGGATTGCAGTGTAGAAATATGTGAAGAACATGATCAGGGCTACATTTAAAATGGAGTAAACCCATAATCCTACTGTACCTTGCGGAGTCAAGTATTTAGCTACCCATTGAGCAAAAGCTCCGTCAGAAAACAGAGTTATGGTTTGTGGTAAAGATAGTAATGAGGATGCGAATATTACTGGCATAACACCAGCCATTGATACCTTTACAGGTATATGGGTACTCTGTCCACCATACATCTTCCTACCAACAACTCTTTTAGCATATTGAACAGGGATTTTCCTTTCTCCCTCTTGTAATGCTACTACAAAGGCGATAATAGCTACAAATAATATAGCAAATATTATCACTTTTAATATACCTATACTACCTGCAGCAACTCCTCTAACTATACCTATTACGTCTGCAGGGAATCTTGAGATTATACCTACAAAGATGATTAAGGAAATTCCATTTCCAATTCCGTACTCAGTTATTTGTTCACCAATCCAAATTAAAAATGCTGTACCAGCTACTAATGTTATAACTACTATTGCTTTTTGCAAAGTTCCTACACTAGGATCTAAAGCTGATCTAAAGATACCCATAGTATAGCCTAGTGCTGTAACAGCCGCTAATACCATAGCTAAGATTCTAGTGTACTTATTTATCTTCTTTCTACCTTCTTCGCCCTCTTTAGCTAATTCCTCTAGGCTAGGAATAGCTATAGTCAAAAGTTGAATTACTATAGATGCAGTTATATAGGGATAGATATTAGTTGCAAAGATACTAAAGTTACTAAAAGTTCCACCAGCCATCATGTCTAGGAACTGTAGTATCCCATACTGAGATGACTCAAAAATACTTTTTATAATGGCCTTATTCATATAAGGCACAGGAATGCTGGAACCTAGCCTAAAGATCAATAACATCAGTAGCGTAAAGTTCATCTTTTTCCTAATCTCAGGTATTTTCCAGGCGTTTTTTAAGGTAGAAAGCATCTAAATCACCTCTACCTTTCCGCCGACAGCTTCAATCTTTTCTGTAGCTGATTTACTGAATTTATGGGCCTTAACAGTTAATTTCTTTGTAATTTCGCCATTTCCTAATACCTTGATACCGTCAACTGCTTTGCCTTTTTTAACTAGGCCTGCTTCAAATAACAATTCAGGTGTTACTACAGTATCATCTTCAAACACGTTAAGGTCTTCTATATTGATGATGGCGTATTCTTTAGCAAATATATTTGTAAATCCACGCTTTGGAAGTCTTCTGAATAATGGTAATTGACCTCCTTCAAATCCTGGTCTAACTCCACCACCGGATCTTGCATTTTGACCCTTGTGACCTCTACCTGAAGTTTTACCAAGACCTGAACCAATACCTCTACCTACTCTTTTTCTTGCTTTACTTCCTCCACCTTCATTTGGCCTTAATTCATGTAACTTCATTGGCTACACCTCCTTACACTTAGTCTAATACTTCAACCATGTAGTTTACTTTTTCTATCATACCTCTTATTTGAGGGGTATCATTCTTTTCAACCACTTGACCGATCTTTCTTAATCCTAGAGCTTCGATTGTTCTCTTGTGGTTTTCAGGTCTCCCAATTGGGCTTCTAACCAATTTAATCTTGATCTTAGTCATTTTAATCCCCCCTAGCCTAAAATTTCTTCTACTGTTTTTCCTCTTAATCTTGCAACCTCTTCAGCCCTCTTTAAGCCTTTTAAAGCTTCCACGGTTGCGTTAACTACATTTCTAGGGTTATTGCTTCCCAGTGATTTAGTTCTGATGTCCCTAATTCCTGCCAACTCACATACGGCACGAACTGCTCCACCAGCGATAACTCCTGTACCTTCTTGGGATGGTTTTAATAAAACTTTTCCTGCACCAAATTCGCCTATGATTTCATGTGGTATAGTTGTTCCTACTAGTGGTACTTCGATAAGGTGCTTTTTAGCATCTTGTATAGCCTTTCTAATAGCATCTGGTACTTCTAGTGCCTTGCCCATTCCTACTCCAACGTGACCGTTTCCATCTCCAACTACTACAAGGGCACTAAATCTGAAGTTCCTACCACCCTTTACTACCTTAGTAACCCTATTTATATGAACAACTCTTTCTTGTAAGTCTAACTCATCTGGATTAATAAATGAACGCTCCATTAATTCCCCTCCTTCTATTAAAATTTAAGTCCAGCTTCTCTAGCACCCTCAGCAAGTGCTTGAACTCTACCATGATAGATATAGCCACCTCTATCAAATACTACATTCTCTATGCCTTTTTCTAATGCTCTCTTAGCAATAAGTTCACCTACAACTTTAGCAGCTTCCTTATTTCCAGTTGAAGTAAGGTTTAGAGACTTATCTAAAGTAGAAGCTGAAACTAGTGTATGACCTTTCGTATCATCGATAATTTGGGCATAGATGTGTTTTCCACTTCTATATACATTTAATCTTGGTCTTTCTGCTGTTCCAGAAATCTTTTTTCTAACTCTTCTATGTCTAGCTTTTCTATTTAGATTTCTATCTTCTTTTTTTATCATTTATTTCACTCCCTTCTACTTACCTGTCTTACCAACCTTACGCCTTACGACCTCATCAGCATATCTGACACCTTTTCCTTTATAAGGTTCAGGTTTTCTAAATCCTCTTATAACAGCTGCATAGTTACCTACTTGTTGCTTATCAGTGCCTTTAACCACGATAGTATTAGCTGATGGCACTTCTACTTCTATGCCTTCTGGATCCTCTAATTCTATAGGGTGTGAGAAACCAAGATTTAATATTAACTTCTTACCTTGCTTTTGTGCTCTATATCCAGTACCTTCTATTACTAGTGTTTTAGAATATCCTTCTGTAACACCCTCTATCATGTTTGCTATTAATGTTCTTGATAAACCATGTAATGATCTATGTTTTTTTAAGTCACTTGGTCTAGTAACTGTAATTTCGCCATCTTCTATTTGAATCTTCATATCCGGATTGATTTGTTGTGTTAAAGTACCCTTTGGTCCTTTAACTTCCACAACATTGTTGTCAAGAAGTTTAACTTCAACTCCGCTTGGTATAGTTATTGGTTTCAATCCTATTCTTGACATGAGTGCACCTCCTGTTCCATAAATTTAATCGCTATATTACCAAACATAACAAATAACTTCTCCACCTATACCTAACTTTCTAGCTTCTTTATCAGTCATAAGACCCTTAGAAGTTGAAAGTATAGCTATTCCTAGTCCACCTAGGACTCTTGGAACTTCGTCGCTTTTTACGTAAACCCTTAGGCCAGGCTTTGATATTCTCTTAATGCCGCTTATTACCTTTTCGTTTTGGCTACCGTATTTAATTTCAATCCTGATTATTCCTTGTTTACCATCATCTATAACATCGTAACCCTTTATGAATCCTTCGTCTAAAAGGATTTGAGCTATTTGCTTTTTAATATTGGAAGCGGGAATATCAACAGATTCATGTCTTGCATTACTGCCATTTCTAATCCTTGTTAACATATCAGCTATTGGATCTGTCATCATAGTTAGCTACCTCCTTTCATATCTTCAACTACCAGCTAGCTTTTCTAACTCCAGGAATTTGGCCCTTATATGCCAATTCTCTAAAGCAGATACGGCATACTCCGTACTTTCTTAAATAAGCATGTGGTCTACCACAAATTTTACACCTGTTGTACTCTCTTGTGCTAAACTTTTGCTTTCTCTTTTGTTTAGCAATCATGGATTTTTTTGCCAAATTACTTCCCTCCTCCTTTATTTTCTAAAGGGCATTCCCATTTCTTCTAAGAACACTCTAGCTTCTTCGTCTGTCTTAGCAGTAGTTACTATAACTATATCTAAACCTCTGATGCTTTCAACCATATCATAATCTATTTCAGGGAAAATTAACTGTTCTTTTATACCTAGGGCATAATTTCCTCTACCATCAAAGGATGTAGGGCTTACTCCTCTAAAGTCTCTAACCCTTGGTAGGGCAACATTTATTAATTTGTCTAGGAAGTGATACATCCTATCTCCTCTTAGTGTTACCTTTGCTCCTACCTTCATACCTTCACGTAGTTTGAAGTTAGCAATTGACTTTTTCGCTCTTGTTACTACTGGTTTTTGTCCTGTTATAGCTTCTAATTCTTTTACAGCTGATTCTAGGGATTTAGGATTGTCTTTAGCTCCACCAATTCCCATGTTTATTACGATCTTTTCTAGTTTTGGTACTTCCATTACATTTTTGTATTGGAACTTTTCCATTAAGGCATTTATAACTTCGTTTTCATATTTTTCCTTTAATCTGGAAGCCATATTGTCTTACCTCCCCTCCAACTATTTATCTAATATTTCTCCACATTTTCTACAAACTCTAACCTTTTTTCCATCTCTAACTTCATGGCCTACTCTTACGCCTTGTTTATCTTTGTCACAATATAGCATTACCTTTGAAACATGAATAGGTCCTTCAGCCTTTATAATTCCACCTGGTCTATCTGGTCCCATAGGTCTTTGATGTCTTGTTAAGATGTTTACTCCTTCAACTATCACCCTATTTTGTTTAGGGAAAGCCTTCATTACTTTGCCGATCTTCCCTCTGTCTTTACCAGATATGACTACAACTTTATCTCCGCTTTTAACATGCATGCTATACACCTCCTCTTATAGTACTTCCGGTGCTAAAGATATGATTTTCATGAAGTTACCACTTCTTAATTCCCTTGTAACAGGTCCGAAAATACGTGTACCTACAGGGTTTTTGTCGTCTTTTATAATAACAGCTGCGTTATCATCGAATTTTATATATGAACCGTCTTTTCTTCTAACGCCGTATTTTGACCTAACTACAACTGCTTTAACTACATCACCTTTTTTAACAACACCACCAGGTGTTGCACTCTTAACTGAACAAACTACTATATCACCAATTTGAGCATATCTTTTGTTTGTTCCACCTAGAACTCTGATAACAAGAACTTCTTTAGCTCCTGAATTGTCAGCAACCCTTAAACGACTCTCAGTTTGGATCATTAGAATACCTCCTTCCTTATAAAGGGATTATGATTATTGCGCCTTTTCTATTATTTCTACTACTCTCCAACGCTTATCCTTGCTTAGCGGTCTAGTTTCCATTATTCTTACTCTATCGCCTATGCTACAAGCATTTTCTTCATCATGGGCTTTAAACTTTGTAGTTTTTCTAATTTGTTTTCCGTATAAAGGGTGTTTTACGAAAGTTTCAACTGCTACTACTACCGTCTTATCCATCTTGTCGCTAACTACGGTACCTACTCTAACCTTACGATTACCTCTTGTCATATGAGATTAGACCTCCTTTCCTATCCCTAATTCTCTTTCTCTTAAAATGGTCTTTATACGAGCTATATCTTTTCTGACGGCTTTAATTCTTAAAGGGTTATCTAGTTGACCTGTGGCCTTTTGAAATCTTAAATTGAATAATTCAGCCTTTAATTCCAATAGTTTGTCGTTTAATTCCTTACTTGACAATTGGCGAATTTCTTTAGCTTTCATCAGCTTCACCACCCTTTTCTTGGCCTTCACGTACAACGAATTTTGTCTTTATAGGTAATTTATGAGCGGCTAATCTCATAGCTTCTCTAGCAGCTTCTTCTGATACTCCACCCATTTCGAATAAAATCCTACCTGGTTTTACAACTGCTACCCAGTATTCTGGTGAACCCTTACCAGCACCCATACGTGTTTCAGCTGGTTTTTCAGTTACTGGCTTATCTGGGAATACCTTAATCCAGATATTACCACCTCTTCTAACGTATCTAGTCATAGCACGTCTTGCAGCCTCGATTTGGTTAGATGTAATCCATGCAGGCTCTAATGCTTGTAGACCAAATTCACCATATGTTATAGTATTGCCTCTTTGCGCTTTACCCTTCATTCTACCTCTATGAACTTTACGATATTTTACTCTCTTAGGCATTAACATAATTTACTTCCTCCTTCCTACAGTTTTTAATTAACTGTTTCTTTTATTTTATTTTCCTCTTTTTTAGTAGGAAGAACTTCTCCTTTATATATCCACACTTTAACACCAAGCTTACCGTAAGTTGTGTCTGCTTCAGCAAAGCCATAGTCGATATCAGCTCTTAAAGTTTGTAAAGGTATAGTTCCTTCACTATATCCTTCTGTCCTTGCCATATCGGCTCCACCAAGTCTACCGGATACTTGAGTCTTAATACCCTTAGCTCCAAATCTCATGGTTCTTTGGATAGCTTGCTTCATAGCTCTTCTGAAGGACACCCTTCTTTCCAGTTGTGATGCAATGTTCTCAGCTACTAATTGTGCATCAAGCTCTGGTGTTTTGACTTCTTCCACATTTACTACAACTGACTTTTTAGTCATCTTTTCAAGTTCTTTCCTTAACTCTTCTACTCCTGAACCGCCTCTACCTATAACCATTCCAGGCTTAGCTGTATATATACTTAGCTTAACCCTATTGGCAGCTCTCTCGATTTCAATTTTTGATATTCCTGCTATATATAATTTCTTTTTAACATATTCACGGATCTTATGGTCTTCGATTAAGTATTCATTAAAATTTTTCTTATCTGCATACCACTTTGAATCCCAATCCTTTATAACACCAACTCTTAGACCATGTGGATTAACTTTTTGACCCATTAACTATCCCTCCTTTTCTACTCGCGTTCTTTAACAACTACCCCAATATGACTAGTTCTCTTGATTATTGGATAAGCCATACCTCTACCCTTCGGTCTCCATCTCTTCATTTGAGGACCGTCGTTGGCATATGCTTCATATACATATAGTTTATCTCTATCTAAATTTAAGTTGTTTTCCGCATTAGCAATTGCAGAGTTTAGAACTTTTTCTAAAACCCTAGCACCTTTTTTTGGTGTAAACCTCAAGATAGTTAGAGCTTCGTCCACTTGTTTGCCTCTAATTTCTTTACATATGAAGTTTACCTTTAATGGTGAAATACGAACGTATTTAGCCACAGCTTTCGCTTCCATCTGATTCCCTCCTTTTCAACCATTATCTTACGCCTGATGACTTTTCGTTCTTATCAACATGGCTTCTAAATGTTCTAGTTGGTACGAATTCTCCTAATTTATGACCTACCATATCTTCAGTTATATATACAGGAACATGTTTCCTACCATCATGAACAGCTATTGTATGTCCGACCATTTCAGGGAATATGGTAGAACGGCGTGACCATGTCTTTATAACTTTCTTCTCATTCTTTTCATTTAACTCTTTTATCTTCTTTAAAAGATGATCATCTATAAATGGTCCTTTTTTTAAAGATCTACCCACTTTAACTCCTCCTTCCAGATATTCTCAACTAGTTCTTAGTTCTTCTTCTAACTATATAACGATCTGATTTCTTATTCTTCTTCCTAGTCTTAAGACCTAATGTAGGTTTACCCCAAGGAGTTAATGGTGCAGGCATACCTATAGGTGCTCTACCTTCACCACCACCGTGTGGATGGTCTACTGGGTTCATTGCACTACCCCTAACAGCAGGTCTCTTGCCTAAATGTCTTGATCTACCAGCCTTACCAATAGTTACAAGCTCATGGCTGATGTTTCCAACTTGACCTATAGTAGCACGGCACTCTAGACTAACTAATCTGAACTCACCAGAAGGAAGTCTAAGTTGTGCATAATTACCTTCCTTAGCCATTAATTGGGCTTCTGAACCAGCTGATCTAGCTAATTGTCCGCCCTTACCAGGTTTTAACTCCACATTATGCACTGTAGTACCTACTGGTATATCCTTTAATTTTAAGGCATTACCTACTTTAATATCTGCATTTTCACCTGACTCTATTACATCGCCTACTTTTAATCCATGAGGAGCTATTATATATCTCTTTTCACCATCTGCATAGTTAATAAGTGCTATATAAGCCGTTCTATTTGGATCGTATTCAATGGATGCAACGCGTCCTGGTATTCCATCCTTATCTCTCTTAAAGTCAATAATTCTATACTTTCTCTTAGCTCCACCACCTCTATGACGAACAGTGATTCTACCTTGAGAGTTTCTTCCAGCCTTCTTGTTCAAACTAACGACTAGTGACTTTTCCGGTTCCGTCTTTGTGATTTCTTCGAAGGTGGAAACGGTCATCTGTCTAACTGCTGGAGAAGTTGGTTTAAATTTTCTAACGCTCATCTTTTTTCCCTCCTTCAATCAAGTTTTATTCCATACCCTCAAAGAATTCAATACCCTTTGAGCCTTCAGCTAGTTTTACTATAGCCTTCTTCCAGTTTGGTCTTCTTCCTGTATATAGACCTTGTCTTTTTACCTTACCTACCATGTTCATGGTATTAACTTTTTCAACTTTTACATCGAAGATCTTTTCAATAGCCTTCTTTATTTCCGTTTTATTAGCCCTTTTATCAACTTTGAAAGTATATTTACCCTCTGCCATATCTTCCATACTTTTTTCAGTTATTATGGGCTCGATAATAATATCGTGTGGATTACGCATTATGCATACACCTCCTCCACTTTTCTAACAGCATCCTTAGTTATGATAAATGAATTGTATTTTAGGATGTCGTATACGTTTAAGTTGTTTACTATTGTAGTTTCAACATTCGGTATATTGTTAGCTGACCTTACAACATTTTCGTCCTTCTCAGCAGTAACGATTAACGCCTTTCTATCAGCCTTTAGGTTGTTTAATACTTTAACCATCTCCTTAGTCTTAGGAGCATCAAATTTCAACTCATCTACCACTATGATTTCGTTATTTTGAACCTTTGAAGTTAAGACTGATTTTAAGGCTAACCTCTTAACCTTCTTTGGAACTCTATAGCTGTAATCCCTTGGTTTTGGAGCAAATACTACTCCACCGCCCTTCCAGTGAGGTGCTCTTATACTACCTATACGAGCTCTACCTGTACCTTTTTGTCTCCAAGGTTTCCTTCCCCCACCTCTTACTTCAGCTCTAGTCTTTGCTGACTGAGTTCCTTGTCTTCTATTAGCTAGATGATTTTTTACTACTTCATAAACAGCATGTTGGTTAACTTCTATACCAAAGATTTCATCACTAAGTTCGATCTCGCCTACTTGTTCACCTAACATATTGTACACATTAACTTTAGGCATTTCACTTCCTCCTTTCAGTCAAAATTTACTTATTCCTACTCTTTGTTGTATCCTTGATAATCAATAGGCCCTTCTTAGGTCCTGGTACTCCACCCTTAACTAGTAATAGGTTTCTTTCAGCATCTACCCTAACTACTTCAAGGTTTTGAACAGTAACCCTTTCATTACCCATTCTTCCTGCCATTCTGTGGCCTTTAAATACCCTTCCTGGATAAGTACTAGCACTCATACCACCAGGCATTCTGTGGAACTTAGAACCATGAGTCTCTCTACCTCTAGCGAAACCATGTCTCTTGATAACACCTTGAGTACCCTTACCCTTGGATGTACCTACCACATCAATCTTATCTCCTGCTTGGAATAGGTCTACCTTAATCTCTTGTCCTATTTCAAATTCCTCTGGATTATCCACTCTAAATTCTCTTAAGTATCTCATGTATGGAACTTCACTTTTATCAAAATGTCCCTTTAAAGGTTTGTTTACTTTCTTTTCACTTACAGGTTCAAAGCCCACTTGGATTGCATTGTAACCATCTTTTTCAACAGTTTTCTTTTGAACCACATATACAGGGCCTGCTTCTATAACTGTAACTGGTACAACTGTTCCGTCTTCAGTGAAGATTTGTGTCATACCAATTTTCTTACCTAATATACCTCTCATCCTTGCACCTCCTATTATTTTACAGCGGATTACCCTTGGTAATCATATAAAGCATATTTTATAATTTTATTTCAATATCCACACCTGCTGGTAAATTCAATTTCATAAGTGAATCTACAGTCTTTTGGTTTGGATTTAAGATGTCGATTAGTCTCTTATGAGTTCTTTGCTCAAATTGCTCCCTAGAATCCTTATACTTGTGAACCGCTCTTAAGATTGTAATTACTTCCTTTTCTGTTGGTAGCGGTACCGGTCCTGAAACTGTAGCACCTGTTCTCTTAGCTGTCTCTACTATTCTTTGAGCTGATGAATCTAATAACTCGTGATCATAAGCCTTTAATCTGATTCTGATTTTTTGTTTCTTTGACATTAAATTCCCTCCCTCTATCGCATGTTAGAATTATTTACATGCGACTTAGATTTGCCGATACACTGGTCCTGGTGTTCTATAATTTTTTATATAAATAAACCACATCAGCAAAACTAGTCGCCCGATTTAAAACCGGACATACTCCGCAAAAATTCCCTGATAAAATCAGCAACCTTTTGCATCATCGCCATGTCTCAAAATAAGCACTAGTATAGTTTACCTTAAAACCAGCAAAAACTCAAGCTTTTTTTATAAATAAAGTAAAATTTCTATTAGCCCAAAAAGAAGGAGGGTTACTCCTTCATTTTGGACTTTAATATTATTTAGTTATTACTCAAGTATCTTAGTAACAACTCCTGAACCTACAGTTCTACCACCTTCACGGATGGAGAATCTTAATCCTTCTTCGATAGCTATTGGAGTTATTAACTCGATAGTGAATTTTGCGTTGTCTCCTGGCATTACCATTTCAACGCCTTCTGGTAATTGGATATCTCCAGTTACGTCAGTAGTTCTGAAGTAGAATTGTGGTCTGTAACCGTTGAAGAATGGAGTATGTCTTCCACCTTCATCTTTTGATAATACGTATACTTCAGCTTCGAATTTAGTGTGTGGTTGGATTGAATTAGGTTGAGCTAGAACTTGACCTCTTTCAATCTCGTCCCTTTGAACACCTCTTAATAATGCTCCGATGTTATCTCCAGCATAAGCTTCGTCTAACATCTTTCTGAACATTTCTACTCCTGTTACAACTACTACTCTTGATTCATCTGTCATACCTACGATTTCTACGTTGTCTCCAACCTTAACAGTTCCTCTTTCAACCCTACCAGTTGCAACAGTACCTCTACCTGTGATGGAGAATACGTCTTCTACTGGCATTAGGAATGGTTTGTCAGTATCTCTTTCTGGTTCCTCAATATACTCATCTACAGCGTCCATAAGTTCCATGATCTTGTCTCCCCATGGTCCTTCTGGATCTTCAATAGCTTTTAGAGCTGAACCTACTACTATTGGAGTGTTATCTCCATCGAAGTCGTATTCGCTTAATAATTCTCTAACTTCCATTTCAACTAATTCGATTAATTCTTCGTCGTCTACCATGTCAGCTTTGTTTAAGAATACTACAATCTTTGGTACTCCTACGTTTCTTGATAGTAGGATATGCTCTCTTGTTTGTGGCATTGGACCGTCTGCTGCTGATACTACTAAGATAGCACCGTCCATTTGAGCTGCACCAGTGATCATGTTCTTAACGTAGTCAGCGTGACCTGGGCAGTCTACGTGAGCATAGTGACGTTTTTCAGTTTCATACTCGATATGAGAAGTTGAGATAGTTATACCTCTTTCTCTTTCTTCTGGAGCCTTGTCTATAGCTTCATAGCTTTTTACTTCGTGGGTTCCACCTAATCTCTTGTTTAATACGATTGAGATTGCTGCAGTTGTTGTTGTTTTACCGTGGTCAACGTGACCGATAGTTCCTATGTTAACGTGGGGTTTGGTTCTTTCAAATTTTTCTTTTGCCATTTTTTCTCCTCCTAAACATTAATTATTTTTCACCTAGTATTTTTTCTGCTATATTGCTTGGTACTTGTTCATAGTGGTCAAACTGCATGGAGTAAACTCCTCTACCTTGAGTGTTTGAACGTAGGTCAGTTGCATATCCAAACATCTCAGCCAATGGTACAAAGGCATTGATTACTTGAGTTCCATTTCTATTTTCCATTCCTTCTATTCTACCACGTCTGGAGTTAATATCTCCCATAACGTCACCCATGTATTCTTCAGGTATATCAACTTCTACCTTCATCACAGGTTCTAGAAGTACTGGATTAGCTTTACTCATAGCTTCCTTAAATGCCATAGAACCAGCAATCTTAAAGGCCATTTCTGAAGAGTCAACTTCGTGGTATGAACCATCGTATAGAGTAACCTTAACATCTAATACTTGATATCCACCTACGACACCAGCTTCCATAGCTTCTTGGATACCAGCATCCACAGATGGTATATATTCCTTAGGTATAACTCCACCAACGATTTTGTTGATAAATTCATAACCCTTACCTGGTTCATTTGGTTCAATCTTGATCTTAACGTGTCCGTATTGTCCACGTCCACCAGATTGTCTAGCATACTTAACTTCTGCATCTGCAGCTTTAGTAATTGACTCTTTGTATGCAACTTGTGGGCTACCTACATTAGCTTCTACTTTAAACTCTCTTAATAATCTATCAACGATTATTTCAAGATGTAGTTCACCCATACCAGCAATGATTGTCTGACCAGTCTCTTCATCAGTGTAAGTCCTAAATGTTGGGTCTTCTTCAGCTAATTTAGCTAATGCAACGCTTAGTTTGTCTTGACTTGCCTTAGTCTTTGGTTCTATAGCAACGTGGATAACTGGTTCTGGGAACTCCATCTTTTCTAGGACAATTGGGTTGTCTGCATCGCAAAGTGTGTCACCAGTTCCTGTATCCTTTAAACCAACTACTGCCGCTATATCACCTGCGAAGACTTCGTCAACCTCTTCCCTTTTGTTAGCGTGCATCATTAATAACCTACCAACTCTTTCCTTATTACCCTTTGAAGAGTTTAGAACATAGCTACCAGCCTTTAATGAACCAGAGTAAACTCTAAAGTATGCTAGCTTTCCTACATATGGGTCAGCAACTATCTTAAATGCTAGTGCTGAGAATGGTTCATCATCTTTTGCATGTCTTTCTTCTTCTTCATTTGTATCTGGATTTGTACCCTTAATAGCAGGTATATCCACTGGTGATGGTAGATAAGCTACTATAGCATCTAATAGAGGTTGAACACCCTTATTCTTATATGATGAACCACAAAGTACTGGGGTTATCTTACCCTCTATAGTTGCCTTTCTAATTCCTTCTACAAGCTCTTCTGTTGTGATCTCTTCACCCTCAAGATATTTCATCATCAGGTCTTCATCATTTTCAGCAACAGCTTCTAGAAGTTTTTCTCTGTATTCTTCGGCTAAATCTACCATATCTTCAGGGATTGATGTTACTTCAACATCTGTTCCCTTATCATCCTTGTAAATTCTGGCATTCATATTAACTAAATCAACTACACCTGTAAAGGTATCTTCTTTACCTATAGGTAGTTGAACTGGTACTGGATTAGCGTG
Organism: Tissierellia bacterium; assembly: GCA_012521625.1. Lineage (GTDB taxonomy): Bacteria > Bacillota > Clostridia > Tissierellales > Tissierellaceae > JAAYTL01. Next base: position 22,417 of record JAAYLY010000199.1, read on the forward strand.
TAGCCTCTCTTCGATCATGCCTACTGTTCTGAAGAAATCAGCACCGATTATGTCCATCTTGTTGATAAAGGCCATACGCGGAACGCCGTATTTGTCTGCTTGTCTCCAAACAGTTTCGGATTGAGGTTCAACCCCACCCTTTGCACAGAATACAGCTACAGCACCATCTAACACCCTAAGGGATCTTTCAACTTCAACAGTGAAATCCACATGGCCTGGTGTGTCAATGATGTTAATCCTATGATCATTCCAGAAGCAAGTTGTAGCAGCAGAGGTAATGGTTATACCTCTTTCTTGCTCTTGCTCCATCCAGTCCATTGTAGCTCCACCCTCATGGGTTTCTCCTACCTTGTGAATCTTACCTGTGAAGAACAAAATTCTTTCTGTGGTGGTCGTCTTTCCAGCATCAATATGAGCCATTATGCCTATATTTCTAGTCTTTTCTAGTGCAACAGTTCTTGGCACAATTTTTCCTCCTTCTTATTGTTTCTTAAGTCCCCCTCCACACATTAAAAAATTACCATCTATAGTGTGCGAAAGCCTTATTAGCTTCAGCCATCTTATGAGTGTCTTCTCTCTTCTTAACACTAGCTCCTACGCCATTTGAAGCATCTATGATCTCTCTTGCTAATCTTTCGATCATAGTCTTTTCGCCTCTTTGTCTAGCATAGTTAACTAGCCATCTTAAGCCTAAAGTTTCTCTTCTTTCAGGTCTAACTTCTACCGGAACTTGATATGTTGCCCCTCCAAGTCTTCTAGCCCTAACTTCTAGTACAGGCATTATATTGTCCATAGCCCTGTTGAACACTTCAATTGGGTCCTCACCAGTTTGCTCAGCTACTAGCTCTAATGCCCCATATACTATTTTTTGAGCAACGCCTTTTTTACCATCAAGCATAACTTTATTTATTAGCTTACTAATTACTACTTCGTTGTATACTGGATCTGGCATTACTTCTCTCTTTGCTACGTGTCCTTTTCTTGGCACTGCACTTCCCTCCTTAACTATATAAAGTAGATTCATTGGTACTCGACTTAAAAGCCGTTGTGCCAAAATGCTCTATATAAACGGAATTACTTCCGGCATTTTGTCACAATAATTATTATTTCTTAGGTTTCTTAGCACCATATTTTGATCTAGCTTGTTTTCTATTTTCAACACCAGCTGTATCTAATGATCCTCTTACAATATGGTACCTTACACCAGGAAGGTCCTTTACTCTTCCACCTCTTATTAGGACAACACTGTGTTCTTGTAGGTTGTGTCCGATACCAGGAATATATGCAGCAACTTCTAATCCATTTGTAAGTCTTACCCTAGCAACCTTTCTTAAAGCTGAGTTAGGTTTCTTAGGAGTTACAGTTCTAACAGCTACACATACGCCTCTTTTTTGTGGAGAGTGTACAGTTGTTTCTCTTTTCTTTAAAGTGTTTAAATTAACACTTAAAGCTGGTGATTTAGACTTATAAACAACCTTTTCCCTTCCCTTTCTTACTAATTGGTTGATTGTTGGCATTAAAGCACCTCCTTATTATAAAAATCTATATTAATAATGCAGCAACTGCAGCATTAATATCAATACCACATGCACTTCCCAGCTCCGCCATAGTATCTACATAAACGATGGGAATCTGTAATTCTTCACATCTTTTTATTATATCAGCTGTAACTTTTTCTTCTGCATCCTTGGCTACGTAAACCTTCTTGGCTTTAGAAGCTTCGATAGCTCTTTTAACCTGCTTAGCTCCAACTACCTTCTTCTCCCTTTTCAAAGCCACGGTCATAAACTTCACCCTCCTTTTAAACACCCTAAAGAATATGCAGGTAAAACATACATATCTTTAGGGTGTTGGAATCAGGTTCAAGTTTACACACTCTAATATTCTAACACTAGACTATATCACTGTCAACATCATTTTCTTCAAGTAGTTCTAAATTTTCTTCTGCAATGACTTCTACGTTCCTATAACGCTTCATTCCAGTACCTGCTGGTATTAACTTCCCTATTATAACATTTTCTTTTAGTCCAATCAAATTGTCTTCCTTACCCTTGATGGCAGCTTCTGTCAGAACCCTAGTAGTTTCCTGGAAGGATGCAGCAGATAAGAAGGAATCTGTGGCTAAGGAAGCCTTAGTTATACCTAACAATGCTCTTCTACCAGTTGCTGGGGTTCCACCATTAGCTATGGCTTCTTTATTTAGTCTTTCGAAATCATGGACGCTTACTAGGCTGCCTGGTAGCATTTCTGTATCCCCAGTATCTTCTATCTTAACCTTAGATAGCATCTGTCTTACAATTATTTCTATATGTTTATCGTTAATGTCAACCCCTTGCATCCTGTATACCCTTTGTACTTCCTTAACCAGGTAGTTTTGAACTCCTTGAACGCCTTTGATCTTCAATATATCATGAGGGTTAACTGAACCTTCCGTTATTTCATCTCCCGCTTCTATTATATCCCCATCTCTTACTTTTAAACGTGAACCATAAACTATGTTATAAGTTACACTCTCGCCATCTGGAGATGTTACAACTACTTCCCTTTTCTTCTTGCTCTCTACTATCTTAACCTCACCTGAAATTTCAGAAATAACGGCTAAGCCCTTAGGCTTCCTAGCTTCGAATAGCTCCTCAACCCTAGGCAAACCTTGAGTAATGTCTGCTGCAGCAGCAACCCCACCAGTGTGGAAGGTTCTCATGGTAAGCTGGGTACCTGGTTCTCCGATGGATTGGGCGGCTATAATTCCCACAGCTTCACCAATACCCACCGGCTCACCTGTAGCTAAATTCTTACCATAGCACTTTACACAGACACCGTGTTTAGAATTACATGCTAGTACTGAGCGTACCTTTACTGCGTCTATTCCAGCTGCTTCTATTTTTTCAGCCTCTGTCTCAGTAATCATTTCTCCAGCCTTAACTAAAATTTCGCCGCTATTTGGATCTACTATATCTTCAAAGGAATATCTACCCTCAATTCTATCTTTCAAATCTTCAATTACTTCATTTCCATCTTTAAATGCACGAACTACTAAATATTCTTCAGTACCGCAGTCTATTTCCCTTACGATTACGTCTTGGGCTACGTCTACTAGCCTTCTAGTTAGGTATCCTGAGTCAGCAGTTCTAAGTGCCGTATCCGCTAGACCCTTTCTGGAACCGTGGGTTGAAACGAAGAATTCTAGAACTGAAAGACCTTCCCTAAAGTTGGATTTGATTGGGATTTCTACTGTTCTACCTGATGCAGAAGCCATCAGACCCCTCATACCGGCTAGCTGTCTGATCTGGTTCTTACTACCCCTTGCTCCTGATAGTGCCATGATATAGATACTATTTTCATGATCTAGGGCATTCATCAGTGCTTCTGTTACTTCTTCAGTAGTCCTGTTCCAAATTTCAATTACCTTTTCATACCTCTCCTCATCGGAGATCAATCCCCTACGGTAGGATCTTTCAAACTTCTCTACTTCCTCCTCTGCCTTCTCTATTAGCTCCCATTTTTTCTCAGGAACTACTATATCTCCTATGGAGATAGTTATAGCACCCCTAGTAGAAAAATGGAAGCCCATTTCCTTTATATTGTCAAGTAAGACCGAGGTAACGGTATTACCGTGTTTCTTATAGCATCTTTCAACAATCTTTTCTAGCATCTTCTTGTCAACTAGGCCCCCTATTTCTAAGGAGTATTTATCCTTCTCCCTATCTACAAAGCCTAGATCTTGTGGAATGTGTTCGTTGAAGATAAATCTACCTACGGTATTTTCCACTAATTGTCCCTTATCCTCTTCGTTAAGTTTAACCCTAACTTTAACCCTGGCGTGTAGGCCCACGTCTCCATTATAGTAGGCCACCAGCATCTCATTATAGTCCTTAAAAATCTTACCTTCGCCCTTTTCACCCGCTCTTTCCATGGTCATATAATAACTACCCAATACCATGTCTTGAGTCGGTGTAGTTATTGGCTTTCCATCCTTAGGAGCCAGGATATTGTTGGTTGATAGCATCAGCAGTCTTGCCTCTGCCTGTGCTTCCATAGATAAGGGCACGTGAACAGCCATTTGGTCACCATCGAAGTCCGCATTATAAGCTGTACATACTAGTGGGTGAAGTTTTATGGCCTTACCCTCAACTAGGACAGGCTCGAAGGCTTGGATACCTAGTCTATGAAGGGTTGGGGCCCTGTTTAATAATACTGGGTGATCCTTAATAACTTCATCTAGTACATCCCATACTTGTGGTTTTTCCCTTTCAACCATCCTCTTAGCCGATTTAATATTGTGAGCATGGTCATCTTCTACTAACTTTTTCATAACGAAGGGTTTAAATAGTTCCAGGGCCATCTTCTTAGGAAGACCGCACTGGTAGAACTTCAACTCTGGACCTACTACGATTACAGACCTACCAGAATAGTCTACCCTCTTACCTAGTAGGTTTTGCCTAAATCTACCCTGCTTACCCTTTAGCATGTCTGATAGGGATTTTAATGGCCTATTACCAGGACCTGTAACAGGCCTACCCCTTCTTCCATTATCTATAAGGGCGTCTACTGCCTCCTGCAGCATTCTCTTTTCGTTTCTTACTATAATATCTGGTGCTCCCAGGTCAAGTAGCCTTTTCAACCTATTGTTCCTATTTATTACCCTACGGTAAAGGTCGTTAAGGTCTGAGGTTGCAAACCTACCCCCATCCAACTGAACCATGGGTCTTAAATCTGGTGGAATAACTGGAATAACCTCCAGAATCATCCACTCAGGTCTATTACCTGACTTTCTGAAGGCTTCAACTACTTCCAACCTTCTAGTTATACGGATTTTTTTCTGTCCCTTTGCATCTTCTAGCTGAGCCCTTAGGTCCTCTGCCTCCTTTTCAAGGTCTATCTTTTCTAGTAAGGCCTTAATAGCTTCAGCCCCCATCATGGCTTTAAATTTATTAGGATACTTCTCCTGATACTCCCTGTATTCCGTTTCAGTTAAAAGTTGTTTTTCATATAGGGGAGTATCTCCAGCCTCTACAACTATATAAGAAGCAAAATATAGGACTTTTTCCAAGGCCCTAGGGCTCATATCTAGGATAAGCCCCATCCTACTGGGTATGCCCTTAAAGTACCAGATATGGGAGACTGGGGCAGCTAGTTCAATATGGCCCATCCTCTCCCTTCTGACCTTAGATTTAGTAACTTCTACACCACATCTGTCACATACTACGCCTTTATATCTTACCCTCTTGTATTTTCCACAGTGGCATTCCCAATCCTTAGTGGGCCCGAAGATCTTCTCACAGAAGAGACCTTCCTTTTCAGGCTTTAAAGTACGGTAATTTATAGTTTCCGGTTTCTTTACTTCACCCCTGGACCATTGTCTAATCTTTTCAGGTGAAGCTAAGCTAATTCTTAAAGAGTCAAAATTGTTTAATTCTAACAAGGAGCATTTCTCCTTTCTTATGATTTATTAATAAATTAATAACTTTAATTCTGATTTTCTTCTAGAAAACCCTCTGGTATATCTCCTTCAATTATTTTGATAGATTTATTGGCATTTTCTTCCTCTGAATCTGAAGAATATTCTTCTCCGATCATTTCTAAATCTGTCAAGTCATCATCTGTTGATTCTTGTATCTCAATTTCAGATGAGTCCTCTGCAATTACCTTTACGTCTAGAGCTAAACTCTGTAATTCCTTAATCAATACCTTGAAGGATTCTGGTATTCCTGGTTCAGGTATATTTTCACCCTTTACGATGGCTTCATAGGTCTTGACCCTACCAACAATATCGTCGGATTTAACTGTAAGTAGCTCTTGTAGGGTGTGGGCTGCACCATAAGCCTCCAGTGCCCAAACTTCCATCTCCCCAAACCTTTGTCCTCCGAACTGGGCCTTACCGCCCAAAGGTTGTTGGGTAACTAAGGAGTATGGACCTGTAGATCTGGCGTGAATCTTATCGTCTACTAAGTGGTGAAGCTTTAACATATACATATAACCGACAGTAACTGGGTTATCAAAATATTCACCAGTTCTACCATCCCTCAACCAGATTTTACCATCCTCAGGATAACCTGCCATCCTTAATGCTTCTGCTATGTCATCCTCATTAGCACCGTCAAAAACTGGTGTGGCCACATGCCAGCCTAGCTTTTTAGCCGCTAAACCAAGATGGACTTCTAGAACCTGACCAAGGTTCATACGTGAAGGTACACCTAATGGGTTTAAGACTATTTCTATAGGAGTTCCATCTGGCAGGTATGGCATGTCTTCAACTGGTAGGATTCTTGAAACTACACCCTTATTACCATGACGACCAGCCATCTTGTCTCCTACGCTAATCTTCCTCTTAGTAGCCACATATACCCTAACCATTTGGTTAACTCCAGGTGGCAGTTCATCGCCATTTTCCCTAGAATAGATCTTTACATCTACCACTATACCTGATTCACCATGAGGAACTCGTAAGGATGTATCCCTTACTTCCCTAGCCTTTTCACCAAAGATAGCCCTTAATAGCCTTTCCTCAGCCGTCAATTCAGTTTCTCCCTTAGGAGTTACCTTACCGACTAATATATCGCCAGCTTCAACTTCTGCGCCGATACGGATAATACCCCTGTCGTCTAAATCCCTAAGCATATCCTCCCCAACATTAGGGATGTCCCTAGTTATCTCTTCAGCACCAAGCTTAGTATCCCTAGCTTCAGATTCATATTCTTCTATATGAATTGAGGTTAAAATATCATCCGTAACTAGCTTCTCACTTATTAGGATAGCATCCTCATAGTTATAGCCTTCCCAAGTCATAAAGGCTACAAGTATATTCTTACCTAAAGCTATTTCACCTAAATCCGTACTCGGACCATCGGCTATAACTTGACCCTTAGTGACCTTTTCTCCAACTTTAACAATTGGCCTTTGGTTAATGGTAGTTCCTTGGTTTGAACGCTTGAACTTTATCAACCTATATCTATCCAGATTATTATCTGAATCCCTTCTAATTACAATCTCGCTGGAACTTACCTTTTCTACTACGCCAGCGTTTTCTGCTAATACGATTACACCTGAGTCCCTAGCTGCCTTATACTCTATACCTGTACCGATAATTGGGGCTTCAGCCTTTAATAGTGGAACCGCCTGACGCTGCATGTTTGCACCCATCAGGGCTCTGTTTGCGTCGTCGTTCTCCAAGAATGGAATCATAGCAGTACCCACAGATACTATCTGCTTTGGAGAAACATCCATATAATCCACTTCAGTACTTGGATATATATCGATTACACCGTTCTTACCCCTAGCTATTACCCTACTATTAACAAATCTCTTATTCTCATCTAAGGGCTCATTGGACTGTGCAATGATAAATTCGTCTTCCACATCTGCCGTTAAATACTCTATTTTGTCCGTTACTACTCCGTCTACAACCTTTCTATATGGTGCTTCTATAAATCCATATTCGTTGATCCTAGCATAAGTAGTCAGCGAAGTTATCAGACCTATATTGGGACCCTCTGGGGTTTCTATTGGACACATTCTTCCATAGTGGGAATCATGGACGTCACGCACCTCGAAACCTGCCCTGTCCCTACTTAAACCGCCAGGTCCTAAGGCTGACATCCTCCTCTTATGGGTAAGCTCAGCTAGTGGGTTAGTTTGATCCATGAATTGAGACAGCTGGCTGCTTCCAAAGAATTCCTTAATGGCAGCAACTACTGGCCTAATATTGATAAGGGCCTGTGGTGTTGCCACATCCACATCTTGGATAGTCATTCTTTCCCTAACTACCCTTTCCATCCTTGAAAGCCCTATTCTAAACTGATTCTGCAATAGCTCACCTACAGACCTAAGCCTTCTATTACCTAGATGGTCTATATCATCTACAGAACCAACTCCATGGAATAGGTTGAATTGGTAATTAATACTAGCAATTATATCGTCAGGGATTATATGTTTAGGTGATAGGTCCTTGCTCCTCTCCTTAATAGCCTCTTTTAGTTCTTCCTCATCATCATAAGCCTCTATTAACTCCTTCATAAGGGGATAGTAGACCTTCTCACATAAGCCTAATTCTTTTAATGAGAATGGTAGATTAAAGGCATCCCTGTCTACGAAGTTGTTACCCACAACCCTAACAACCTTATTATCTTCCACTAAAATATCAACTACATTAATACCGCTATTTTCAATAGCCTTGGCCTGTTCCCTTGTTATCTTTTCGCCCTTAGCTACGAATATCTCGCCAGTTTCAGGGTCTATTATATTATCTGCAGC
>JAAYLY010000200.1 GCA_012521625.1 Tissierellia bacterium
AATTAAATAGTCAATGGATAAAGATAAAATTTATCTATATCTAAAATCAGAGTTCTATATCTGAAATTTTAGTATAATAATAACTTGGACCACACATGGCATAAACTTCCAATGTGTGGTCCTCTTATTTAAATTTCAATGGCTAATCAAATAAGTTATGAAATATAAGCAAGCCTTAAATTTCCCTAGTCTTATCCCTTAGCCACCCTTTCTCCTCTTCATTTAAATAGGGGGATAATTTATTATATACTTCCCTATGGTAAGTATTTAACCATTCTTTTTCTTCTGCTGTAAGTAGGTCTTCATCTATAGCATCCAGGTCTATTGGCACATAGGAGAGGACATCAAATTTCAAGAATTTACCAAAGTCCGTCTCCATATCCTCCTCTACAACTACTATATTTTCAATCCTGATACCATATTTCCCTTCCTTATATACCCCTGGTTCGATGGATGTTACCATGCCCTTTTCCAATTCTATGTCATTTGGAACAGCCCCTATCCTATGAGGACCTTCATGGACATTTAATAGGTGGCCTACCCCATGACCGGTGCCGTGTTTAAAGTCTAGCCCTTCCTTCCAAAGGGGCTGCCTACATAGGATATCCAGTTGATAGCCGTTGGTTCCCTCTAAGAATTTAGCACTGATTAAATTGATATGGGCCTTTAGGGTCAGGGTAAAGTCCCTCTTCTCTTCTTGACTTAGGGGCCCTACTGCCACCGTCCTAGTAATATCAGTAGTACCATCTAAATACTGGCCACCAGAGTCTACCAGATAAAAGCCCCTAGGTTTCAAAACAGAATAGGAATCCTCCGTAGCCTTATAGTGGGCCATGGCTGCATTGGGACCATAGGCTGATATGGTATCAAAGCTAGGCTCTATGAATAAGTCTTGCTCTTGTCTAAACTTAAGGAGCTTATCTGCTGCCGTTAGCTCAGTTATTTCCATCTTACCTATATTCCTATCTAGCCAGTATAAAAATTTAGTTAAGGCTACTCCATCCTTTATATAGGCATTTTTTTGATTGGCTATTTCCGTCTCGTTCTTCTTAGCCTTTAATAATGTGGTGTAATTAATCTCATCCACTATCCTACATGAACCAGGTATAGACTTATAGAGCCATCTATTTATCTTTTTCTTTTCCAAGGCCACCTTGGATTTAGACTCAAGCCCCCTTACATAGTCCTTTACTTCCTCATAGGATTTTAGGGTAACTCCGTTATTCTTTAGATGGTCCCCCACTTCTGAATTAATCTTATCCCTATCTACAAATAGGTAGGCCTCCTTTTGTGAGATCAAGGCATAGGAGATGATTACTGGGTTACCCTTTACATCCCTACCCCTTATATTGTATAGCCAGGCTATGTCATCTAGGCTGCCTATTAGTAGATAATCTATTAGTTCTTCCCTCATATATTCCCTTACTTGGGCTAGCTTTTCCTTAGTGGAAAATCCTGTATATTTAACATGGTGTACAAAGGCCTTTTCCTTTAATAGGGCCGGCCTATCATGCCAAATTTCCCCTACCAAATCATATTCGTCTACATAATCAATATCTAAGTGAGAAAACTCCTTCTCCAATTTTTCAAAGGTACTTTGGGAAAATACCCTACCATCAAAGCCAACCACATCTCCGTCCTTTAGATTGTCCTTTAGCCATTGGATATAGTTGGGCACTCCAGCTAGTCCTAGCTTAAATAACTTGTATTCAGTGTCCTTAATCTGATTTTCCGCCTGTATGTAGTATCTACCGTCTACCCACAGGTTGGCAGAATCAGATGTAATAACAACAGTTCCAGCAGAACCAGTAAAGCCTGAAATCCAAGCCCTGGTCTTATAATAATCTGCCACATATTCCGACTGATGGGGATCAGCAGTAGGTATTATGTAGGCTGTAATTCCCTTTGACTTCATCAAATTTCTAAGTCTATTAACTCTTTCATCTATATTCAACTTAATCCCTCCATTTCTCATACTATAAATTATACAACATTAAAGTGTTAAATACTATTAATTGTTAAATAATATTAATTTCAGCCCCAAGCTTTTATACCTTTCCTATAGTCCATCTATTCCATAAGGATTAGGATGGGCAGAACTATCTTTAAGGCCTAAAGAAAATAAAAAACCCCATAATCCAAATGGATTTAGGGGTTTTTTATGCCAATTATATTAATCTAATCCTTTATACTAACTTATGCATATTCCTTTATAATCTCTAATACTAATTCAGCTGCATTTTCAAGGTCCTTAATATAGAGATGCTCATCTACAGTATGAGCCAGTCTCATACCAACACCTAGATTTACAGCCGTAATTCCCTTAGCATTTAAGACGTTAGTGTCGCTGCCACCACCTGAAGTCATAGTAATTGCTTCGAAACCTAAGTTTTCGCAAGCTTTCTTAACCTTTTGTACGATTTCTGAATCTTCTTCTACCTTAAAGGCACTGTAGGCATTTACTACATCCACTTCTACCCTACCGCCAAACTTTTCAGCAGCCTCTTCACAGCATTTGACCATGTGGTCAGTTTGTTCCTTTAGTTTTTCATCACTAAGGCTTCTGGCTTCAGCATGGAATTCTACTTCCTTAGTTACTATATTAGTTGGGCCACCACCAGATATAAATCCTATGTTGGCAGTAGTTTCTTCATCTATTCTCAACAACTTCATCTTGCTTATAGCTTCTGCAGCCATTTGGATGGCACTTATTCCATTTTCTGGCTCTACACCAGCATGGGCTTCCTTACCGATGAATTTTGCATTGATCTTATTTTGTGCAGGTCCTTGAACTACTATATGTCCAGGCTCTCCACCACTATCTAGGACAAAGCCAGTTTTAGCCCTTAATTTGCTGTAATCTAAGTTCTTAGCACCGAATAAGCCGCCTTCTTCAAAGATGCTGAATACGATTTCAATATCTCCATGGGGAATATCCTTTTCAATTACAGTTTGTACTGCCTCTATAATAGCTGCAATACCCGCCTTATCATCTCCACCTAATACTGTAGTTCCATCGGAGTAGATAACTCCATCCTTGATAACAGGCTTGATTCCTTCACCAGGTGATACAGTATCCATATGGGCACTAAATAGGATAGTTTCCCCATCTGTATTTCCCTTTAATTTAGCTATAACATTACCAGAGTTACTGCCCACCTTCTCGCCAGCATCATCCATATAGACCTCTAGGCCTAACTTTTCTAATTCCTTCATCAGGTGTTCTGCAAACTCCCTTTCTAATTTCGTAGGGCTATCAATCTGAATATACTCTAAAAATCTCTCTAATAACCTTTCCTTATTAATCATAGTATTACCTCCTAATTTTACAAAATATGAGGCCATACAGCCTCATATTTTATATATTATACATTAAATTTTGTAACTTATACGAATAAAGATGCTCCCGGTCCTACAGGAATACCTAATAGATACCATATCATCAGCAATGCAGACCAGCCAATTAAAAATGTAATTGAGTAAGGTATCATAGTTGAAATTAGAGTACCTAATCCAGCTTCTTCATCATACCTTTGAGCAAATGTAACTATCATTGGGAAATATCCCATAAGTGGTGTAATTATATTAGTACATGAGTCACCAATTCTGTAAGCTACCTGAGTTAGCTCTGGACTTAAACCTAGTGTAAACATCATAGGTATAAATACAGGTGCCATTATAGCCCATTTTGCTGATGCAGAAGACATAAATAGGTTTAAGAAGGCAGTGATAAAGATAAATGAAATTATCAGTGGCAGTCCTGTGAAGCCAACACTCTCTAAGAATTCTGCCCCTTTAATGGATATAATGGTACCGATGTTAGTATAGCTGAAGTAATTAATGAATTGAGATGAGAAGAAGGCTAATACTAGGTATCCACCCATACTCTTCATAGCTTCAGTCATGGCTGTAACTACATCAGAACTTGATTTAATCTTTCCTACAGTCTTACCATATGCATACCCAGGTACCAAGAATAATAACAACATAGCTGGCATTAAACCATTATTTAAGAAGGTATTTAATGTTAAGTTACCTTCAGCATCAGGAGTCTTAAAGACAGCATTTGGTAAGAACATTAATAAGCCCATGATTACACAGTAGACTAATAATGCAATACCAGCATTCCTAAGTCCTCTATTTTGAAGTTCTGTTATTTCTTCTTGTTCAACTACATATTTACCAGTATAAGGTCCTAGGTTCTTTTCAATTACATTCTCAGTTACCCAAGTACCT
>JAAYLY010000201.1 GCA_012521625.1 Tissierellia bacterium
CTGGGTATCTATTTATTCATGATGCCTTCCCAAATAGCAGCAGGTGGGGTGTCGGGCCTGGCCATAATCATCAATAGGATATTACCCCAATTCTCCGTAGGACTTATAATGTTAGTTTTTAATATTATATTGTTTATCTTGGCCTTTATAGTCATTGGGAAGGAATTTGTAGGCTTAACGGTTTACAACAGCCTCCTATTATCAGCCTTAATCTATGTATTTGAAAGGCTTATCCCTATAAATGGCCCCATAATCGATGACCTTCTTGTAAACCTTATATATGGTATCCTCATAGGTGGCGTAGGAATGGGCCTTATCTTCAACGAAAATGCTTCAACTGGCGGTACCGATATAATAGCAAAGATTATAAGTAAATTTACCCACCTAAATATCGGTACCTCATTATTAATAGCCGATTCTGTTGTGGTAGTAAGTGCCATTACCGTCCTAGGTATAGAAGTAGGTCTCTATGCCATACTGGGAATAATCCTAAATTCCACCGTTATAGACAAGGTCATTGCTGGCTTTAATACCAAATATCAGGTTGCCATAATTAGCAAGGAAGTTGAAACCATAACTAAATTTATAACGGAGGACATGTATAGGGGGGTAACCCTACTCCATGGAAAGGGGGGTTTTTCCAATGAGGAAAAAAGGGTTATACATACGGTAATATCTAGAAGTGAATACGGTATCTTAAAGAAGAAGGTTATGGAGATAGACCCAAAGGCCTTTATATGGGTTAATGTGGTAAGTGAGGTTCACGGTGAAGGATATACGTTTTAAAAAGATTCTGTAAATTCTTATTGACATTATCTTCCTGTAATTTATAATTTAAGAAAAGGAGGCGTTTTTATGAAAGATATATTAGAATTAGCCAAGGCAATCCAAGATGAGATGGTTGAGATCAGAAGGGAATTACACATGTATCCTGAAATATCTCAGCATGAAGAACAAACGGCGGAGATTATAAAGAAATACCTTAATAAATTCAACATCCCCTTTGAAGACAATGTGGGAGGATACGGAATCATAGCCACCATAGAAGGTGGTAAGCCTGGTAAAACTGTGGGTTTGAGGGCTGACATGGATGCTTTACAGATGGAGGAGCAGACCGACTTAGAGTTTAAGTCTAGAAATAAAGGGGTTATGCATTCCTGTGGCCATGATATCCATATGACCTTCCTTTTGGGAGCAGGAAGGCTGTTAAATGACCATAGGGAGGAGATAGCTGGAACTATCAAACTTATCTTCCAGCCGGCAGAAGAACTATCCCCTATAGGAGGCTCCAGGGGGATAATAGAGTCTGGAAAGATTGACTCCATCGATGCCATCTTTGGCCTACATGTATGGCCTGACCTACCCTTCGGTAAGATTGGAATTATGGATGGGGAGATGATGGCTTCGTCAGATCAGTTTGAAGTAATCTTTAAGGGTAAATCCAGCCATGCAGCCAGACCCCATGAGGGAACTGATGCCATAGTTATGGGTTCTCAGTTTGTAAACGCCCTACAGGTTTTAATCAGCCGCCAAACGGATCCAATGGATTCGGCAGTATTAACCGTTGGTAAATTCAATGCTGGAACCAGATATAATATAGTAGCAGATAGCTGTATCCTAGAGGGGACCTGCCGGACCTTTAAGGAGTCTACAAGGCAGAGGATCGAAAGGAATATGGGCCTATTAGTAAAGAGCATAGCTGAAGCCCATGATGGTGAAGGAATCTTAAGATATAATAAGGGATACCTGGCAGTGGTAAATGATAAGGAGATGGCAGAAATAGTAAGAAAGGCCGCTACAAGGTTATTTACTAAAGCCTGCCTATATCCTTTAGAAACGCCTTCCATGACAGGGGAAGACTTTTCCTTCTACCTACAGCATAAACCAGGTGCCTTCCTCTGGTTGGGAATTGGAAAGGATGACGGAACAACCTACCCCCTTCATAATCCTAAGTTCTATGTAGACGAAGATATAATCTGGAGAGGCATAAGCCTAATGTATCAAATAGCTAGGGAGTTTTTAGAAGGCTAGGATATATAAAAAATATAGGGATAAATAGATAATAGGGATAATATGTGAAAGTAATTGTATGTGTATATGGGAAATATATGGTAGATAAAATAGAAGATAGTATAGAAGAAAGTACGGTGTTATGATGAGAAAAGGGAAAATCATATTAGCATAAGCTAATAGGCAAAATTTTATAGGGGTAAGGCTAATAAAGGTTAGTAGAAATAAAAAACTGAAACTTATTTAAGTTTCAGTTTTTTTATTTGGTGGGCGATATTGGAATCGAACCAATGACCTCCACGATGTCAACGTGGCACTCTAACCAGCTGAGCTAATCGCCCATGGATACTCTTTAGTTGCACAATTTATTATACCATCAATAGTTATTAATTTCAATAGTTAGTTTAATTTTATAATTTTTGGAAAACTCCATGGAAGCTAGGTATAAGGCCTAGGTTTTTTGTCAAAGATTTTAACATAGGTATGGAGGTGGTTAGCTTGTTTTCAAACTTAATTAAAAGGAATTGGATAAAGAACATTAGAGATAGGATTCAAAAAAAGAAATTAGAACAAGAGGAATACCAGATGTTTGAAAGTATTCAGCGGGCCCGCGAAGAATGGATGGACAAGGAGAACTTCTTTAATTTTGCAACGGATCCAGATTTAATCGACTTTGCCATCTACGATATAGAAGCTTCCAGGAGGAAATATGCTTACCTATTAAAGCAGGCAAGGGAGGAAAACAAAAAGTCATAATATTCAGTGTCTAGTCCTATATTATAGTATAATGAATTTAGGGAAAATTTAGGAGGTCTATTTATGGAAAATATATTGGCTTATTTAGTAGGACTAGTCATCTTGTACATTTTAAGCATGATTTTAGTAATCCCCCTAAGAATACTTATTAAACTAATAATAAATGGCCTAATAGGGGGAGTAATTTTGTTTATCTTCAATTTCCTTGGAAGCTTCTTTGGCCTATCTATAGTAATAAATCCCTTTAATGCGGTCCTGGTAGGTATCTTAGGGGTTCCTGGTGTAATCTTGCTACTCATATTGCAAGTGTTATTATAATTAGCTTATTTGCATTATTTGGAAAAATATGATATATATACCTTATACGCAGTTAAACTTTAGAAAAGAGGAGGTTAAAAGATGGGTGCACTAAAGTTGAAGCTAGAGCCAAGGACGGGAATTGGAAGCAGAAAAGTAAATAAATTGAGAGCTCAAAATCTTTTACCAGCAGTTCTTTATAAAAAAGGAGAAGAAACAAAAGAAGTACAAGTTTCAGAATCAGATTTTCTAAGAGTGTATAAAGAAGCGGGAACTACATCTATTGTAGAATTAGACCTAGATGGTAAGATCCATCCATCTATCATTAAGGAAGTTCAAATCCATCCAGTTAAAAACAAAATCCTTCATATTGATTTTCAAGAGTTAATTATGGACGAGGCTATAAGGGTGACCATACCTATCAACCTAATTAATAGAGATAGTATTAGGCTGCAACCTTCAGTATTGATACAGATGGTAGATGAAATCGAAATCGAATGTCTGCCTATGGATATTCCAGCTGCAGCCAGTGTAGACGTGGCTGACATGACCTTTGCAGAGCCTATCTATGTAAGGGATTTAGATGTGGCTAAGGATGAAAAGATAACTGTTTTAACAGACTTAGATACGGTAGTTTGTACCCTAACTGAACCAGCTGCCACTGTAGAAGAGGAAGGAGAGGGCGAAGAGGCAGCGGTAGAAGCAGACGAAACTGAGGAATAGAATTAGAAGAATAGAATTAAAGGATGATCCATTTCAATATCTCAACTGCCTATAGGCAGTTGGGGTATTTTTTTGCCTATTTTAAGCTAGCCAAGCACAAAAACTTATTTAAATGAATAAAATATACTATTCCGATAATAATCAATAGTAAAACTAAGGAGAGGATTATATGTATTGTAATATCTGTGGCAGCCGAGAAGATAATTTTAGTATATTTATGATAAAGATGTGTAAGAACTGCTTCCATGAGTTTGCGAATATATCAATTATGGATGAGGATTACGATAGATACAAAAATTTAATAAGGATCCTTCTATCATACTACATAACCCCCAAAGCTATTTTATACCCTGCCAATTAGGCAGGGTATTATTTTTCTTAAGAAAGGAGTAGTAATACAATATTAGATAATCAAAAGATACTTATCTAAGTAAATACATTATGATATAATTAATATATACTAATTAACACAATATTATATTTAAGGATATAATTGTCAGAAGACAATGATGCAACCACGAAGGTTAAGCCACTTATTCGCAAGTGGTACTTCGTGGTTTTTTGATTTAGATAGGAATAGAAAGGGGAGGCCTATGGAGGACTTAAAATTAGCAAAATCTCAACTATTAAAAAATGATTTAAACTTCGTCTTAGTAAGAGATAGCCAAATCCTGGCTCAATCTAAGGGTAGGGGTATAAGTCCCATACACGAAACCTATAAAAAAGATAAGGGGCTCTTTAAAGCCGCATCGGTGGCCGATAGGGTCATAGGTAAGGCTGCAGCTATGTTTTTAATAGCAGGGGGCATCACCAACCTATATACCGACCTAATAAGCGACATAGCTGTAGAACTATTACAAGATGCAGGTATTCAAGTGGAGTTTAAGAAAAGGGTTCCTGTGATTTTAAACCAGGCAGGGGATGACCTTTGCCCAATGGAGAAGATAGCATCTAAAGCCAAATCAGTTGAAGAGCTAATTAGGGGCATAGATGAATTCTTTCGTAGTAAATAAGCTAGATTTAAAAAGTTATAATTTATAAGAAATCTATAATAAGGGTAATTAAGAGTGATTAAGAATAATTAAAAATAATTAAAAG
>JAAYLY010000202.1 GCA_012521625.1 Tissierellia bacterium
GTAATGCTCATCATATAGGTCCCAGATTTTTAAGAAGGAAAGGAGGTTGAAATAAAAGTCCAATACCCTTTCATAATCCTCATCTTCCTTCTCCTGGATTAACCAAGATTCCATAGAGCTTATGAGACTTTTTATAGGAAAATACAAATCCGAAAACTCTTCCTTCTGGTAGTGATTGTCAGGAAACTCCCGCCTTATATTATTTAAAATGCCATTACACTTGCCCATGGCCTTATAGACCTTAGGGTATTTGTCCTTAAAGATCTCCCTTAGCTCCAAAAAGTCCCCCTTACTGATTTGGGCAGAAAACATCTCCCTGGACCTATCTACCAAATTGTGGGCCTCATCTACCAAAAGCACATAATCCCTTTTAAGCTCATCGAAGAACCTCTTTAAATAAACCTGGGGGGCGAAGACGTAGTTATAGTCACAGATTATTACATCTGCCCACAGGCTTAAATCCAAGGAAAATTCAAAGGGGCAGACCTGATGAACCCTAGCATATTCTATAACTCTTTCCCTTGTTATCATATCTTCATTTTTGAAGATCTCCATAATAGCATCATTTACCCTGTCATAGTGGCCCTTGGCATATTTACAGTCCCTTGGATTGCACTTGACCTCATGGTTAAGGCAGATCTTCTCCTTAGCTGTAATTACTAAGCTCTTGGCCCTTAAGCCCTTATCCATCAACAACTCCATGGACCTAATAGGTACTTCCCTTGTTATGGTCTTGGCAGTAAGGTAAAAGATCTTAGAGGCAAAACCCTCTCCCATGGATTTGATGGAGGGAAAGAGGGTAGACATGGTCTTCCCTATACCTGTTGGGGCTTGGGCAAAGAGGTTTTTACCCTCTTTTATGGTTTGGTATACTGCCACTGCAAATTCCCTCTGCCCCTTCCTGTAAGCCTCAAAGGGAAAGTCCAAGTCCACAATAGTCCTATCCCTAAGCTCCTCCCATTCAAAGATTAAGTCAGCCCACTTAATATAGCGGTCTATAAGATCTATAAAGAAGGCTTCCAAATCTTTAAAGAGGAAATCCTTCTTAAATATCTTAGTTTCTTCCGTCTCTATGTGGAAATAACTTATCTGCACTGAGATTTCTTCTAATTCCTCCTGTAGGGCATAGATATAGGCATAGCATTTAGCCTGGGCCCAGTGGAGTTGGTTATAATCCTCCCGGATATCCTCTAAATCCTTAGTAGTACTCTTAATCTCATCTATAATAGTTTCATGGGCTAGTTTTATGATACCATCCACCCTGCCTTCCAGCTCTAAGGTGTAGTCATCATATATAAAGGCATGTTTTAAGACAAGCTCTGGGCTATATTCAGCTCCATAGGATTTTTGAAGTTTTTGATGAGCCCTTGTCCCTTCCAGAGCCCTAGATACTGACATAAAGCTGTTATCTATATCCCCAGAGCGGAGAACCAACTCTATTAAATTACGAACGGATACCTTTATTTTTCTAGTCATTAAATCATCCTTATAAGTTACATATTTTCAATTATACCAAAATAAAGAGGGCGGATAAACTATACCCCCATCTTCTTAAGTAAATTATAATTTTATGAAATTTTTAAGTTTTTATAAAAACTTCTATCTATTGAAATCATGGGATCCATTGGGCAATATCTTCTGAAAATTCACCCTGTAAATTTGCAATGGGATTTTCCCTATGTTATACTGTTAATATTGAAAAATTGGATTACAAATGAATTGCGTCGCTGAATTCTTATTATAAGAAGCGGGGGACCCAACTTTTGGGGTGAATCAATTTTTATTGAAGGGCACCCTTAGCCCTAACCCGTCAGCTAACCTCGTAAGCGCTATAAGGGGAGTCATTTTAGTTTTTTATAAAACTATGGGAACTCCATAGTTTTTTGTTTTTAATTAAATGAACTCCTTTTGTAAGTACTTTTACAAAGATGCATTCATTTGTAAAAATACTTTAAAAGGGATGGTTGTATGAAAAGAGCAGTTAGTATTTTACTATTAATCACTATTATTTTGACCACCATTGTAGGTTGTTCTAAGGAGGCTAAGACCGACAGGGTCATATCCTTTGCCGATGCCGGCTGGGATAGCATCAGGTTTCACAATGCCGTAGCAGCCACTATTATAGAAGAGCTTTGGGGCTATTCATGGACGGAAATAACCGGGAGTACCCCTGTAACCCACCAAGGCCTCTTATCAGGAGAAATCGATGTTCATATGGAAATCTGGTCAGCTAATATCGCCAGCTATGAGGAGGATAAGGCAGAGGACAGGTTTCAGGAGTTAAGTACCAACTTTAATGACAACTATCAGGGTATATATGTGCCCAGATATGTAATTGAAGGTGACCCTGAAAGGGGTATAGAGCCATTAGCTCCAGACTTAAAATATGTTTGGGATTTAAAGGATTATCCCCATATATTTAAAGACGATGAAAATCCAGGAATGGGTAGGATTTATGGAGCCATACCAGGTTGGGAAGTAGACCAGATCCTATATAACAAATACCTACACTATGGATTAGATGAAAACTTCATCTATTTTAGACCTGGTTCTGACGCTTCATTAGCTGCAGCTATAACAGCTGCCTATGAAAGGGGCGAGCCTATTGCAGCCTATTATTGGGAACCAACCTGGCTATTAGGTATGTACGATATGGTTCTGTTGCAGGATGAGCCATATAATCCTGATACCTACTTAGAGGGGGAGACGGAAATACCACCAGTAAATGTAACTATAGGTGTAAGTAATGACTTCTACCAGGAAGGCCATGAGGAGGTAGTGGAATTTTTAAGCAACTACCAAACATCAAGTGCACTTACATCTGAAGCCTTAGCCTACATGCAGGAAACTGGTGCCGACTATATTGATACGGCCAAGTGGTTTTTACAAGAACATAGTGAACTGATAGATCAATGGCTTAAGCCTGAAGATGCGGAAAAAATCAAGGCTTCATTAGGTGAAGCCGGAGAAAGGGGTATAAAGACAAGCTGGCTATATTCCTTTCCCTTTGAATTATCCTTGGATTTAAGCTCCATAGATGATGGGGTAAAGGCCTTAAGTATAAGATTCGATGACTTTTTTACAATACTAAAAAATGGTCTAGGTAACTTTGTTGGCTTTATCAACAATATCTTAGACCTAATACCCTGGTCTGTTATGATTCTTTTAGTAGTAATCTTGACCTGGAGAATAAGCGGAAAGATTACCAGTGGCCTATTATATGGTTTTTTCCTATTCTTAATAGGTACACTAGGCCTTTGGAGCATGATGAATGAAACCCTATCAATTATAATTGCATCGGTTATCGTATCCCTACTTTTAGGTTTTCCAATTGGAATCCTACTATCTACCAGCGATAGGTTGGATAGGTTCTTTAGGCCTATACTAGATACAATGCAGACTATGCCTGTATTCGTCTACTTGATTCCGGCCATGATGTTCTTCGGCCTTGGTAAACCGCCGGCAGTTATAGCCACTACAGTTTATGCAGTTGTACCGATGATTCGTTTAACTAATCATGGAATTAGGCAAATAGATAAGGAAGTGGTGGAAGCTTCCCTTGCCTTCGGATCTACTAAGATCCAATCTTTAATTAAGGTCCAGATACCACAGGCCCTGCCAACTATAATGACGGGTATTAATCAGACCCTGATGATGGCCATGTCCATGGTAGTTACCACTTCCATGATAGGAGCTTCCGGCCTAGGAATGGAAGTCTTACTAGCCGTTAACCGGGTAGAAATGGGAAGGGGTCTGGTATCCGGTGTAGCTGTGGTTATTATAGCCATAATATTAGACAGGATCACCCAAGGATTGGTTAAACGAAGCGAGGTGAAAGCAGATGTTGAATAATAACAATAACAGCAACAATAACAAGGATTATATCTTAAGGGTTAGGAACCTATCTAAGTTATATGGTACGGACAAAAATAAGGCCATAGAGTTAAAGAAGGCGGGAGCTAGTAAGGATGATATCTTTAATAAGACAGGTGTTACCATCGGCTTATGGGATATAAATTTAGATATTAAAAGAGGCGAAATCTTTGTCATAATAGGCCTATCTGGTTCTGGTAAATCTACCTTATTGAGGTGTTTAAATATGTTAAACAAGCCAACCTCAGGCCAGATCCTCTTTGAAGGTAAGGATATAAGCAAGTTCAATAAGAGGGAATTAAATGAATATAGGAGAAATAAAATCTCCATGGTCTTTCAACAGTTTGGGCTCATGTCCCACAGATCCATCTTAGGAAATGTAGAATACGGCCTTGAAATCAAAGGCATTCCCAAGGAAGAACGTCATAAAAAGGCCAAGGAGATGATAGCCATGGTAGGCCTTGAAGGACGGGAAGATGAGCCTATCTCAAGCCTTTCTGGTGGTATGAAGCAAAGGGTTGGTATAGCTAGGGCCTTGGCCAATGATCCTGAAATCCTCCTGATGGATGAGCCCTTCTCGGCCCTTGACCCTCTAGTTAAAAGGGATATGCAGTTTGAACTTCTAACTATCCAGAGGAAGTTGGATAAGACTATTGTATTTATAACCCATGACATAAATGAAGCCTTTAAACTTGGAGACAGGGTAGCCATAATGAAGGATGGGGAGATTATCCAAATAGATACCCCTGAAAAAATGAGCACCAACCCAGCAACCGACTATGTTAGGGAGTTTATCGATAGTGCCGATAAGACTCAAGTAATAAGCGTTAGAAACATGATGGTTACTCCCAATAGTATTGTAAGGCTCAGTGATTCCTTAAGATATGCCATTAACATGATGAAAACCAACGGTGTCTCCAGTGCCTATGTGGTAGGAAAGAAGATGAAGTTCCAGGGGGTAATTACAATAGACGATGCCCTTAAGGCTAATAAAGAGGGTAAAAAAATAGAAGATATATTGATTAGAGATGTAATGACAACAACACCAGACACCCTCTTAAACGATATATTGCCTATGGCTGCTGAGGCCAAATTCCCCATAGCCGTTATTGATGAGGATGGAGCCATTAAGGGAATCATAACTAAGGCACAAGTACTATCATCTATAATATAAGCTTGTTTATATAACTAATGTTTACTAGAGAATTCTTATATATATGAAAAATTTAACGGAAGAAATTAACTTAAAAGAGGTCTTAGGCCACATGGTCTAAGACCTCCCTTTTTAATTTAATAGTTATCATTTAAGCTTATTTATTAAATTTTATTAAAGATTTTTCTTTTTATTATTATCCTATTATCATTATTACTAATGGTAGTAAAATAAGTATTAGTAATAATAATAGCCACTTCAATTATATAAACTTATACCCTTATTATATAGAACATGGGCTATAGCCACAAACTTGACACTCAGAACAGCCTCCTGAATGGATTAATTCTCCACCGCACATTGGGCAGGTATTGGGATCTTCCTTTAGCTGTTCAGCAGCCAACTGATTTAATTCTTCCCTTAATTCATCTATTCTATCAAGCCTACTCTTTGATTTATTAGTTATTAAGATTCCGCTTCTATCACACCCATCCCTATAGATGGTTACTCCTTTTAGTCCCCTTTCCCAGGCATACATATATAAATCTTCCACCTCTTCAACTGTAAATTCATTAGGTACGTTCACAGTAGATGAGATGCTGGCATCTATATATTGCTGCCAGGCTGCTTGTACTTCGATTCGCTCCCTATAATCTAAATTAGAAGTGGTAACTATAAAGTCTGGTAAATCCTCTTCTCGCCTTATATCATTCACAGTCATATATTCCCTTATGATAGGTGTAAATACCTTATAGTAGGTGTCCTCCAGATGTAGTGATTCGGATTTCCTAGTATAGGATATCTGGAAGATTGGCTCTATGCCATTGCTACATCCTATTAGGGTGGATATACTACCCGTTGGTGGTATGGTCAACAGTTGGCTGTTTCTAAGTCCATACTTCTCTATTAAGGCTAATACATCGTCATCGGCATTACTTAGTAGGAAGGGTGAATTTAAAACATATTCGGCCTTATATCTTGGGAATGGACCATATTCCTTAGCCAATAGGGCAGACTGCCTCA
>JAAYLY010000203.1 GCA_012521625.1 Tissierellia bacterium
AGCTATGGATACTAACAAGAAAATCAGTTCCATAATCTTGGAAGTTATAAATAAGCTTCCCAATTTAAAGAATACCAGATATACTACTAGCCCCATTACAGCTGCTGCAAGGGAGGTCTTAATAAAGGTAGCTAACATATTCTTCATACCGATAGGGCCTATTTTCTTCCTCAAATCTATAAACAATAATACGGTGGTGAATATGGCCGATATACTGGTGGCTAAGGCTAGTCCATTATGGGCCATAAATTTAATAAATACTAGATTTAATACCACGTTTAAGATAACCGCCAAGGCCCCATTTATCATTGGAGTCTTTGTATCCTGGAAGGAGTAAAATACCTTGTTTAACATCAACCTCAAGGATGATCCTACCAAGCCTACAGCATAGAAGAATAGGGCTGAACTAGTCATGGCAGTGGCTGTGGCATCAAAGGCATTCCTCTCAAAAAATATGCGGACCACCGGCTCAGCCAAAAGCATTATACCCACAGTTGCCGGTACTGTAATAAGTAATATGATATTGACCCCTTCATTGAAGATCCTCCTCACCTGACTCCTATCATCCTGGAAGAAGGCTTCACTAAGCATAGGAAATACTACAGTAGTTATGGCCATTACGAATACGGCTATGATCATCTCATTAATCCTTTGGGAATAGGTTAAGGCTGAGATACTGCCTTCCACCAACTCCGAGGCCAGGGTCTTATCTATAACTGCATTTAATTGGTGGACTGCTGAACCTAGTAATACGGGTATTACAAGACTAAAGACCTTCTTTAAATAGGGATCAAATAAATTAACATTTAAAGAATACCTATAGCCTGAATGCCATACGGCAGGCACTTGGATTAAAAACTGGGTTGAAGATGCTATGACGCTTACAAACATCAGGCTAGAAATATTCTTACCCTCTGCTAAAAAGAATAGGTATATTAAAAACACCATATTATAGGGAACTCCCATTATGGCATGGGGGCCGAAGATTTTATTGCTTTGCAGGTAGCCTGAAAAAACATAGGTAATCCCTAGGAAGATGATTATGGGAAGTCCTATCCTATTAAGCCTTACTGCCAGTTCAAACTGTTCTCCCTCAAAGCCCTTGGCCAGTATCCTTATGAGGACTGGGGAGAAAATAAAGGCAAGGATAGCTAATATGACGGTAATAAATATTACCAGATTTAATATATTGTTCAAATATGCCCTCTGGGCCTTTCTGCCTCCCCTAGACTTTATCTCGGAAAAGATGGGTATTAGGGTGGTATTTAAGGCAGAACCTAGGGTCCCCATGATTATAACTGTGGCTGTCATAGCCACAAAATATGTATCCGTCTCCATACCAGAGCCGTATTTAGATGCAATCATCACTTCCCTGATAAATCCAAGGAATTTGCTTAAAAGCGTAAAAATAGATATCATGGCTGCTGATTGTGCAACATTCTGTCTACTCATCTACATATCCCTCTTCTTAATGTGCTAATACTTAATTATACCATATAATGAGACTTAAGTTCACTAGGACAAAAATAAAAGGACCAGGTAGAACTACCCTGGCCTATATAGAAACCCTATCAGCTACTTTATTAAATCCCTCTAATATGAAGTTATATGGACCACCGCCTAGCTCTTCCTTAGGTATGCCTATGGTTACCGTCTTATAGGTAAGGACCTGAATCAGATTCATATCCGGATCTGGCTCCTGTATATCCA
>JAAYLY010000204.1 GCA_012521625.1 Tissierellia bacterium
GATGGGGGAGTCATATGGGCTGTACATCTTAGCCCTTTTTATGGTCCTCTCCATAAGGTCACTGGAGTAGATGATATCATCAAAGGAATACTTGGCTAAAAATCCCTTCTTAGAAAGCTTTATCCTAATATTTCTCTCCAACCTCTGCAATTCCGTTACATCGTTGAAGGTTGCAACTACCCCTTAATTTTGCCGTCCACCACTATGGGAATCCGGTTGGTTGTAATTTTGGCCTTACCAATATCCTGCAGTTCTCCGATTTGGGCTTGGCCTGTCCTTACGACTTCGTGAAGCCTGGTATTGGGTACTACATCCTGCACCCTGTCCCCTATATTACTATCATCTAGATTAAATAAGGCCTTGGCGTTATTATTTATTAATACTATCCTTTCCTTTTCATCTATGGAGATGATTCCATCATGGACAAAGTCCGTTATGGTCTTCAGCTGCTCAGCCCTTTCCTTTTCCGCCTGCATCAGCTCCAGGGCCCTTCTGGCTTCATTGATAGCAGCAAGGACCGATTCCTCTCCTGACTTAATAACATAGGATTTTATATTGGGGATCTCCTTTAACCTATTGGCTATGGTATCACCTATGAAAATCTTTATTCCCATTTTTATATAGGGGTTGACTATCTCCTTAACATTTTCATCCCAGTCTACTTCAATCTTTACCAAATCTAAATCTAAGATATCTCCGATGATTTCGCATCCACGAATAACATTTCCGTATCCAATTGCACCGATTTTTCCCTTATATCCTTTTACATTTTTAAAGACCCTTAGGAGATCAAAGGAAGTGATTCCAATTTCCACAACGGGGATATTAAAGCTGCCTTTTATAAGCCTATATGTACCTCCCCTGGAGACGATAATTTTAGCCCCCTCCTTAATAGCTTCTTCAGCCAACTCTAGCCCCCGGTTCATGTCCCCTAACAAGACATCTACATTATCAAAGAAGTTTTCCTTAATTATCTTTTTAGATAGTCTATAAAGTTCTTCAAAAGGTGCAATTACTACAATGTCATTCATGGATATCAGCCCCTTTTAAATTAATAAACCCAACTAAATGGGAAAGGAAAAGCCCTTTCCCATTCTAATCATAAATTTTTAATAATCCATTTATGCTTCTTTAACCCAAGTCCTCCATTAGTAAATCCTGATAAACAGTTCTAAATCCTAATCCCATTTTATCACAAATGGCCTTAATGTCATCATATTCAGGGGTAGAAATTTTAATATCACCAAATTTACTAACCTTATATCTAACAGGTCCATACTTAGTCTCCTTTACAACTATCTCCCGCTCTAAGATGGTCCGCCCTGCCTTATACCTTCTTATCCCTATGGAGCTGGTGTTTTTAAAGATGACCTCCTCCAAGGCCCTTATGTCCTCTTCCTTACAAATTAGACTTAACTTATAGGCAGGCCTGTTCTTCTTCATATAGATGGGGGTATAGAAGACATCCCTGGCCCCCTTTTTAAGGAGCTTCTCCATAGTATAGCCTAGGGCTTCTCCGGTACAATCATCCAAGTTAGTCTCTAGAATCCAAATCTCATCTTTTTTTTACCCCATCATCAAGGATATAGGCCCTTAGGATGTTGGCCCTCTCAAAGTCCTTCTTACCAGCCCCTATACCCACCTTCTCAATGGTATAGCTTTCAGGTAGGCAGTCCCTGGTCTTAAGGGCTGCTGCTATGGCCGCCCCAGTTGGGGTTACCATTTCCCCCCTAGCATCTGTAATCTTTAGGGTTAAGGAGTGGTCTACAGCTATATTGACCACAGCAGGAACTGGTACGGGGATTATGCCGTGCTGACACCATACATGGCCCCTGCCCTCGTAAAGGTCTGAAACTACCACCTCTTCAATAGCTAATTTGTCTAGGCAGACGGCGGTAGCCACTATATCTACTATTGAATCTACAGCCCCTACTTCATGGAAATGAACTTCTTCAATAGGAAGACCGTGGGCCTTAGATTCAGCATCTGCCACTATTTTAAATATCCTCTTGGCTAACTCCTTAGCCTTAGGACTGATACCAGACTTTTCTATTATTTTATATATATCATAGAGGTTTCTGTGAACATGGTCATGGTTGCCATGGTTGCCATGATGATCTTGGTGGTCATGGTGGTCATGGTGGTGATGGTTATCATGGTGGTGATGGTTGCCATGGTGGCCATCTTCTAAAATTACCTTAAAATCACAGCCGTCAATGCCGCATTTCTTAGTCCGACCGATTTCTACCCTATAGCCCTCTAAATTTAGAGTATTAAGCTGGTCCAATAAATAGTCCTTATCTACCCCTAAGTCCAGCAAGGCTGCCACTGTCATATCGCCACTGATGCCGGAATAACATTCTAAATACAAAATCTTACTCATCTCTTCCCACCGCCAATCTATTTATTTGTGTAGCTAGGTAGCCTGCACCGAAGCCGTTATCTATATTTGCTACGGCCACCCCTTCAGCACAGGAATTTAGCATAGTTAATAAGGCTGACAAGCCCCCGAAGTTGGCCCCATAGCCTACAGAGGTGGGCACTGCAATTACAGGCTTATCTACGAGACCTGCAATTACCCCAGCCAGGGCCCCTTCCATCCCAGCCACTGCTACTATACAGTTGGCCTCCCTAATCTCATCTATCTTAGAGAGCAAGCGGTGAAGGCCTGCCACCCCCACATCATAAATCCGCTTTACCCTGCTGCCGAAGAATTCCGCCGTCTGGGCTGCCTCTTCTGCAACGGGAATGTCAGATGTTCCACCAGTACATACGGCTATGGACCCAATTCTATCCTTTTTCTCCAGCTCAACCCTAATTATACCAGAAAGTTCATCATATTCCGCCTCAGGAATTGCCTTCTTTACCAGCTCATATTGACTCCGGCTAGCCCTGGTACCTAGGATATCCACCTGCTTACTATGGAAGTTTTCAAATATCCTGACCAATTGTTCATTTGACTTGCCCCTACAGTAGATAACCTCCCCAAAGCCGGACCTTAACCTCCTATGGTGGTCCAGCTTGGCAAAGCCCAGGTCCTCATAGGGCAATTTTTTTAAGATATCCTCAGCCTTTTCTATATCTAACTTACCTTCTTTAACTTCTAATAACAGTCTACGGATGTCCATAATTACTCCTTTCAGCTAAAAGATTTTTTATCCACGTATATATCCATACAACCTGACCTAAAGCCTTCCAAATCCATGGTAATATATATAAAGCCTAAATCCTTTAAATATTTTACTATCCTATCACCCTCTTCCAGCAGCCTAGGAAGGTCCTCCTTCTTTACCTCCAACCTTACCACATCCTTATGGAGCCTTAGCCTAACTACGGGAAAACCTAAGCTCCTTATATATTGCTCCCCCTTGTCTATTTTTTCCAGCACCTCTAAATCCAGCTTAGTATTATAGGGAATCCTGGTGGCCATACAGGGGGCTGAGGGCCTTGTAGCTACGGAGATGCCCAATTCCTTGGCCATAGCCCTAACCTCTTCCTTAGAAATCCCTAATTTAGCCAAGGGGCTAATGACCCCCAATTCCCTTAAGGCCTTAATACCTGGCCTGTAAGTATTTAAATCGTCCCCATTGGTACCATCAACTACATATTTAAGGCCATTTTCCTTAGCAAAGTCCAACAAAAAGCTAAAGAGGGTCTTCTTACACTGGTAGCACCTATCTATAGGGTTATTTAAGATGGCTGGGTTTTCAAATTCATTTATCTTCAAGATGGTATGTAGGGCTCCCATCTCCTGGGCCACCCTTTTAGAGATGTCCACATCAGATACAGGATGGAGCTTAGTATCCAGGGTAACTGCCCTTACCTGCTTACCCACTTTATCCCCCTCTTCACAGGCTAGCTTCAGTATTAGGCTGCTGTCCACCCCCCCTGAGAAGGCAACTACTACCCCCTCCTTAACCAGCCGGCCTAATTCATTTCTTAATAAGTCCAATTTAGTCATTCCTGTCAATCCTTTCTAGATTTATTATTCTAGTACAAATCCTCTCTAAAAGATATTTATTATGGGAAATGGCTAAAACCCCTACCCCATTTTCCTTAGCAAAGTCCATAATTACATGCCAGATTTGAGCTTGAGTTATAGGATCCAGCATGGTGCTATAATCCCTGCCCATATTGTCCCTATGGTAGAGTAGATAGGTCTCCAGTGGATTTTGAGCACCCCAGCCCATTAAGACTGCATCCTTATACATATCCTGGTCCGCCAGCTCTGGGGTTGTATAGGCCACATCTACCTGCCCAGCCTGCAGCCAAGGCCCCATCCTCACTTAGGAATAATATGGTTACCTTCTTAATCGCAGGAACATGGCCGTAGTAGTTCTCATTGGCCACCATAACCACCTGCTGGCCCTTATCCCATTGGGCCAGGATGTAGGGTCCACTCCCTATTGGATTTTCCCCATAATTGGGCCCATAGGCATGTTTAGGTACTATTCCAGTGGCAGCTACAGTATAGATAATGGAAAGGTCCGGCTTATGTAATTTAAATTCCACAGTAAAGTCATCGACTTTATAAACCTCCTCCATATTGGTCAAATCCACTATAGAACCGCTTTCCTTTGCAGTTTCATAAGTAAAGACCACATCCTCAGCAGTAAGCTGCATACCATCGGTAAAGTAGGCATCCTTCCTTAGCTTAAAGGTCCAAATCAGGCCATCATCACTGATGGTATAGTCAGTAGCCAAGTCATAAAGGCTCTCCATATCCTTACCAGTCTCGATTAGGGTAGATTGAAATAGAGGATTCCCATACCTCCCCCAGCCAGTACAGGGGTCAAAACCCTCCTCCGGCTCACTACTTAAGGCAATGACAAGGCCATCCCTAAGGTCCCTTTGGGCTCTTGCCCCTGCTTCATCCACATCCCTACTACAGCCTGCTAGTAGGGATAAAACAAGAGCCATAATCAATAATGATGCTAAAAATCTCCTCATAAAATCCCCCTTCCAACAAAAAACCACGAAAGTACTTACTTTTGAGTAAGTTCACCTTCGTGGTTTAATTCCTTCACTATTGATTTGTTAAGTAATTATTTGATTTTTAGTAATTATATGTTTTTGTAATTATTTGTTTGTGTAATTACTTGTTTGTTAGTAATTATTTGTTCAAGTTATTA
>JAAYLY010000205.1 GCA_012521625.1 Tissierellia bacterium
GTATCTTCAGCCCTATACGCATGTATATATGGAGATAAGCCTAATAACTTTAGCTTAGTATCCAGCAATGGAAAAATAGAAAGCTTAGAAAATATTCTCCATCAAGGGCTTAAATTAAAAGGCTTTTTTTAATACTTGACAAGATGTAAGCCCTTGATTATAATAGTCTGCATACAAACAGAGATAGGAATTTTGTGAAAATATAGTATTAATATATATTATCTTAATTGTTGGAATGAAAAGGAGAGAGTTTGGATGGCTGAAAGAGAAGTTTTTCTAACTGTAAACGGTTTAGCAAAATTAGAAGAGGAACTGGATATCTTAAAATCCGTAAAGAGAAAAGAGGTTGCAGATAAGATTAAGCAAGCTTTAAGCTTCGGAGATATAAGTGAAAACTCTGAGTATGACCAAGCTAAGACTGAACAGGCACAACTAGAAGAAAGAATTGCTAAGTTGGAAAATATGCTTAGAAATGCTAAAATAATAGATGAGGATGAGATTACTACAGATAAGGTAAGCATAGGATCCAAGGTTTTAGTCAAGGATTTAGAATATGATGAAGAAATGGAGTATGTCATCGTAGGTTCTGCAGAGGCAGACCCTTATGAAGGTAGAATTTCTAATGAGTCACCATTAGGAAGGGCTTTATTGGGTCATGGCATAGGGGAAATAGTAGAGGTAAATGTTCCTGATGGAGTTATTAAGTATGAAATACTAAAGATAACTAGGTAGTTGTATGTAATACTAAGGAGGAAATTAAATGACCGAAGTAGAACAAAATTTGAATGAAATGCTAATGATGAGGAGAGAAAAGCTAAAGGAATTAATTAAAAAAGGAAAAAATCCTTATCAAATTGAAAAATATGACTATACCCATCATAGTACTGAAATAAAGGAAAACTTTGAGGAATTAGAAGGTCGAGAAGTATCCGTTGCTGGCAGGATCATGTCTAGAAGAGGTCATGGTAAGGTTAGCTTCTTAGATATACAGGATAGTGAAGGTAGGATTCAAATTTTCGCTAAATTCGATATATTAGGAGAAGAAGGCTATGAAGATTTAGCCCTATATGACATAGGAGATATTATAGGGGTAAAGGGCGAAGTTTTTAAAACTAGAACAGGTGAGATTTCTGTAAGGGCTAAGGAAATCCTTTTATTATGTAAATCCTTGCAGATATTACCTGAAAAATGGCATGGCTTAAAAGATCAAGACCTAAGATATAGGCAAAGATATGTAGATCTAATAGTCAACCCGGAGGTAAAGGAAACCTTCGTATTAAGGACTAAGATTATAAAGGCCATAAGGGAGTATTTAGATGATAGGGGCTTTTTAGAAGTAGAGACGCCTATTCTAAATACTATTGCAGGTGGAGCTAACGCTAGACCCTTTATAACCCATCACAATACCTTAGATATAGATATGTATCTAAGGATTGCCAATGAGCTATACCTAAAGAGGCTTATAGTTGGAGGCTTTGAAAAGGTATACGAAATGGGAAGGATGTTTAGGAATGAGGGTATGAGTCCTAAACACAACCCAGAGTTTACTAGTATAGAATTATATCAAGCCTATGTAGATTATGAAGAGATGATGAGGCTGACTGAGGATCTGATTTCCTATGTGGCAGAAAAGGCTTTAGGTACTTTAAAGATAAACTATCAAGGGACTGAGATAGATCTTACCCCACCTTGGAGAAGATTAGATATGGAAGAAGCTATAAGGCAATATGCTGGGGTAGATTTCTCCAAAATCAATACAGATGAAGAAGCTAGAGAAGTGGCCAAGGCCAAAGGTTTAGAAATTGAAGAGGGTATGACTAGAGGCCATATTATCAATGAATTCTTTGAGGAATTCTGTGAAGAACACCTAATTCAACCTACTTTCATAATAGGACATCCGGTAGAAGTCTCTCCTTTAGCTAAGAGGAATCCTGAAGATCCTAGAAAGACTAACAGATTTGAAGCCTTTATGAACGGGTGGGAAATTGCCAATGCCTTTTCCGAATTAAATGACCCAATCGACCAAAGGGAAAGGTTTGAAGAACAAGTTAGACAGAAAGAAGCAGGGGATGCTGAAGCTCATCCAATGGATGAAGACTTTATAAATGCAATTGAAGTAGGGCTTCCACCTACAGGTGGTTTAGGTATAGGGATAGATAGATTGGTTATATTATTAACTAATCAGCCAAGCATTAGGGATGTATTGTTGTTCCCAACTATGAAGCCCCTACAAGATCAGTAGTAAGATAAAAGATCCTAAATAGTATAAATGTAAACCGTTTAGTATAAATGTATACCGTTGGTATCCAGTAAATAGTATGAATATAATAATGTTGTGCATTTTATAATAAATGGTGTTTGGTGAAGTTCTATATTTTGAGTGTTAATACAAACATTTATAGTAAGAAGTATATTTAAGTATATTTAAGTATATAAGAGTAACTACTGTTTATATGATTAACATAAGGATATATAGGAGAAATATTAATAACTTATCTTTTAATACAAAAAAAGTGATACGGCTGTATCACTTTTTCTTTTGCTATATTATATAGCATATACAAAATAGCATATACAAACATAGCTTCTTAAGGGGTTTAGGCTTAAGAGGTATAGGGATGGAGAAGAACTTTAAAAAAATTACTAAAAAGGATTGACTTCTTTAAAAGTATATGCTACAATGATAGTCCAGTCGGAGGTCGACCGAATTCGACAACTGAATTCTAGATTGAATTTAAAAGTCGATTTAAAATATGTTGACAACCGATTTAGATTATTGTATACTATTAAAAGTCGGCTCTAAAAAAACCGCCGACAAAAATTAAAAAGAACTTGACACAAACTTAAAAATGTGTTAAGCTATAGAAGTCGCCTCGAGAGAGGCGGACACAGAACCTTAAAAATTAAACAGTGTGAGGTACTTTGAATTAACCATACAAGGATTTATCCTTGTCAGTTCAAAGACTAATATAGTCAGCA
>JAAYLY010000206.1 GCA_012521625.1 Tissierellia bacterium
TCTGGAGTTTCGGCTTCCTCTGGGCTTTCTACTACTTCTTCAGTTTCATTTTCCACTGGCCTTGTTGGTTCTTTTACCTCTTCCTTAGGGTTTTCCACCTGGGGTAGCTCAGGTACAGTTGGTTTATTAGGTAATCTAATGCTGTTAAAGATTTCGTCCCATCTTAAATTGTTGCTTGGTAGTGTAATAATTTGCCATTTTCTTTCGTTAACTTTAGTGTTATTATTGTCTTGATTAGTATTATTTTTGTTATTATTATTTTGCCCCTTGTTAAGGCTAGTATTGTTATCTTTTATATTTTCCTCTATGCAATTATTAAGTAGTGAGTTTATTATATACCTCTTTGTCTTAATATTATTTACATTGAATTTAAAGCTGATGGCTTGTCCAACTGATGAAATTGATAGAATGGAGACCATGATTAATGTACTAATTGTTAATCTTTTCTTGTTTAGCATTGTAAATCCTCCTTAAAATTAATACTAAATAGCTATTTGCTTTCCATAACCTCCTTTGTAACTATTTTGTAACTTTTTTTAAAGTATAACACTATTTTAATAGCCCATAAAGAATCAAATCTTGGATATATTGGTTATAAATGGGACCCTTGGGCATAAAAAAAGACCTCAAATTTTGAGGTCTTATTTTATTCTAACCTGATGGTATACCTTTTTACCCTTCCTTATTAGGATCTTATCCTCTTGGAAATCGTCTAGATTTACGACCCTGTCAATACTATCTACCTTAACATCATCTATACTTAAACCGCCCTGTTGTATAAGCCTTCTACCCTCGCTCTTAGATTTAGCCAGGCCTATATCCTTTATTAAGTCTACTATATTTATTCCCTCTTCAAAGATGGACCTTTCCATTTCAGTAAATGGGATGCTGCCATCTTCTTTAGCACCTGCAAATAAGGCTCGGGATGCCTTTTGGGCCTTGATGGCTTCTTCTTCTCCATGGATGAACTTAGTAACCTCATAGGCTAGGACTTCTTTAGCCTTATTGATTTCCGCACCTTCTAAGGAGCCTAATCTTCTTACCTCATCCATTGGTAGGAAGGTAAGCAGGGCTAAGAATTTCTCCACATCCCTGTCATCCACATTTCTTAAATATTGATATAGTTCATAGGGTGGGGTCTTATTAGGATCTAACCAGATGGCACCCTTTGCAGTCTTACCCATTTTTTCACCAGAGGCAGTAGTTAATAGTTTTATGGTCATGGCATAGGACTTACCATTTTCTACCCTTCTGATTAATTCGTACCCTCCTAAGATATTGGACCATTGGTCGCTGCCACCTATTTGCAATACACAGTTATGTTCCCTATATAGGTGTAGGAAGTCGTAGGATTGTAATAGGAGGTAGCCGAACTCGAAGAAGGTTAAGCCTGTTTCTAACCTTGTCTTATAGTTCTCCAGGGTAAGCATCCTATTAACTGAGAAGTGGACTCCTATTTCACGCATAAAGTCTAGATAATTTAAGTCCAACAACCAGTCCGCATTGTTTACCATTAGGGCCTTGCCGTCGCTAAAGTCTAGAAACTTTTCAAATTGTACTTTAAATTTTTGGGCGTTTTTATCGATGAACTCCTTTGTCATAAGTTTCCTCATATCCGTCCTACCAGATGGGTCCCCTATCATGGTAGTTCCGCCGCCTAAAAGGGCAATAGGCCTATGGCCAGCCATCTGTAGGTGTTTCATTACCATAATCTGCAAAAAGTGTCCTAGGGTTAAACTATCTGCAGTAGCATCAAAGCCTATATAGAAGGTAATGGATTCATTTCCAAGTAAATCCCTTAGTTCATCTTCGAAGGTGACCTGATCTATATATCCCCTTTCTTTTAAAGTGTCAAATACGTTAGTCACTGTATCCCTCCTAATTTATTATTCAATTAAAAACGGGTTTATCTCATCTAAGGACGAGAAAAACCCGTGGTACCACCTTAATTTGCATTAAGCCTCTTTAGACGTAACGTGTCTAGGACGTAATAGTTTCCTATTAAAACTCCGGATGCGTAGTTCGTTGATTTAGAGGTTATAGACCTTCCACCCATGGTCTATTCTCTGGATTTAACTTAAATCAACTACTAAATCCTTCATCGTTGTCTATATAAAGCCTTTTTTATGTATATTATTATATCAAAATTTACTTGTCAAGGTCAAAAGTTGAGGATTTTACTCCTCAACTTTTAATTCTTGACTATTCTCCCATAGTCCGTGTATATTACAATAGCTTGAAGCTATAATTGTTCCAGTCTTGTTAGGCTTAAATTTAGCTACCCCAAAGTATTCAGTATAAATGTCAGACTCACCATGGGCTGCAAAGTCAAAAGTTGCTATTTCTATTGGGAATTTTGCCCCTTCTGGATAGAAATAGATCTTTATCCATCTAATATAGTGCTCAAGGGTATTAGGATGTGGAATTTCTTCACCAATTATTACCTTAACTTCAACCTCTTCACCCTTCTTAACTGATTCTGGTGCATATATTACTGGTACGTGTTTTTCTTCCTTCCAATCAGCTTTTTGATATAGGCCATTTAGTGATTTCAATTAAATCCCTCCTAAAAATTATTGAATTCTTAGTTTATCATATACCCATACTAATCTTAAAATACACA
The DNA here is from genome assembly GCA_012521625.1 of Tissierellia bacterium. Taxonomy (GTDB): domain Bacteria; phylum Bacillota; class Clostridia; order Tissierellales; family Tissierellaceae; genus JAAYTL01. The sequence continues at coordinate 2,624 of JAAYLY010000206.1, forward strand.
AATTTTTACTTAGTATATAATGGCATTTTAAGGTATAATAAATGTACAAGGATAAGGAGAGGTTGTAATAATGGATAAATTGACTTTAATAGCAACGACAGCTTTTGGCTTGGAAGCTGTAGCCAAGATGGAATTATTGGATTTAGGATATGAAGATTTAATCGTTGAAAATGGCAGGATAAAGTTTACAGCTACAGAAAAGGATATACCAAGGGTCAATATCTGGCTTAGGACAGCCGATAGGGTTTTGCTTTTAATGGGAGAATTTAAAGCCTTAAGCTTTGAAGAATTATTCGATAAGACTAAGGAACTACCTTGGGATGATTGGATACCGGAAGATGGAAATTTTGTAGTGGAAGGAAAAAGCGTAAAGTCTAGGCTATATAGTATTTCAGATTGTCAAAGAATTGTCGAAAAAGCAGTGGTAGAAAAGTTAAAAACTAAATATAATGTAGAGTGGTTTAAAAAAACTGGCCCCAAATATAGGATAGAGGTTTCTCTACTAAAGGACATAGCCACGTTGACAATAGATACTTCTGGAGAGGGCTTACACAAAAGGGGATATAGGGATAGGGCCGGTGATGCGCCTATAAAGGAAACCCTAGCAGCGGGTATGATTCTTTTAAGTTACTGGAATAAGGATAGGCTTCTATTTGACCCCTTCTGTGGGTCAGGGACTATACCAATAGAGGCGGCTATGATTGGTAAAAATATAGCACCAGGCTTAGATAGGTCATTTGCAGCAGAAGAATGGCCTAGGATTAAGGAAGAATATTGGAAAGAAGCTAGAAGGGAAGCTTTAAAGGCCATAGATCACGATGTAAGACTTAATATACTAGCCTGTGATATAGATAAAAGATCCATCTTAAGGGCTAGGGATAATGCAGCAAATTTAGGCTTAGAAGATGATATAACCTTCTTTGTAAAGGATATGAGGGATGTTGACCTTGAAGATGATTATGGGGTAGTGATTACTAACCCACCTTATGGGGAAAGGTTAGGTGAAAGGGAGGAAGTACACCAGCTATATAGGGATTTGGGCAAAAAGCTTAGGAATTTAAAGACCTGGTCCCTATATCTCATAACCTCTGAAGAAAGGTTCGAGGAATTATATGGGAAGAAGGCTGATAAAAGGAGGAAGTTGTATAACGGCAGGATAAAGGTTGATTATTATCAATACTTTGGTCCCAGACCGCCTAAAGTTCAAAAGGAGGGATAAGATGAGCATCTATACTAAGACTGGAGATAAGGGGGAAACCTCTCTATTTGATAACAAGAGGGTTCCAAAAGACCATATAAGGGTTGAAAGCTATGGTACCATAGATGAGCTAGGTTCCTGGATAGGATTATCAAGGCATTATGTAGATGATGAAGAGATATATGATAAACTAGAGCAGATTCAAAATAAATTATTTACAGTAGCTGCAAATCTTGCTACGGAGGATACTAGCCAGTTAAAACACCATATAGGGGAAGGGGATATAGAAGAATTAGAAAAGACAATAGACTACTATATGGAAAGGTTAGCTAATCCCAAGGGTTTTATAGTAACTGGCAGTAGTAAAAGAGCGGCTTATCTCCATGTGGCTAGGACAGTTTGTAGGAGGGCTGAAAGGAGGATTATCTCTCTTTCTAAGCTTGTAGAGATTGACCCCCTAGTTATAAAATACATCAACAGGTTGTCTGATGCCTTATATGCCATGGCTAGGTTTTTAGAGGATGACCAGCTTGAGGTTAGGTACTGATTGTAACTAACATGTAACAAAAAATATGTGGATTTAGTTAGTGGTTTGCTATACAATATATGGTAAAAATTTCATCTGTTTACTATGGTATTTAATTAAAGGTGATACTATGATCAAAAAGGATAAGAGTAGCGTTGCTAAGGAAATAAATGATATTAGCAATTTGAATTATCACGTTTTAGAGGGCATCGCCGACTGGGTAAGGGTAGTTGATAAGAATGGTATAGTAATCTATGCCAATAAGGCTATGAAGGAGGAGTTGGGAGAGGAAATTATTGGTATCCCCTGTGACGAATCCCATTGTGGCTTAAACAACTGTAATTTCTGTATAACTAGAAGGAGCATTGAGACTGGCGAGGTAATTCAAAAGGAAGAGTTTATAAAGGGTAATTATTATTCTGTAAAGAGCTCTCCTGTCAAGGACTGTCATGGAAATATCTATGCAGCAGTGGAAGTGTTTAGAGATGTAACAAGGGAAAGAAAGCTGGAGCAGGACCTTATCGGGAAGAATAAGAAGATGAACAGGGACTTACAGTTTGCTAAGAGGATACAAGAAAAGATCCTACCCAAGAAGGGAATTTCTGAAGGAGTCAAATTAGATTATATATATAAGCCTTCTGAGATCCTTAGTGGCGATATGTTTGATATGTTTAATATAGATGATGAGCATATAGGTATATATATCAGCGATGTTTCAGGCAAGGGAATTGCCGCCTCCATGATGACCATGTTCATTAGACAATCCATGAGGGTTATGAAGGATGATATAAAGAATCCTTCAGCTGCCTTGACGGAGCTTCATAAGCGCTTCGTATCATTGAATTTAGAAGTGGACAATTACTTCACCATCTTCTATGGCATTTATAGTCGAAGGACTGGCATCTTTAAGTATGTAAATGCAGGTCATAATTGTATCCCAATTAGGTATAATGAAGATGGTTATGACTTACTCTATAATAAGGGATATCCTATAACTTCCCTTTTCGACCATATTAGTTATGAGGAGAAGGAGATACAGCTGAAAAAGGGTGACAAGATCTTCTTCTATACAGATGGAATAACGGAAGCAAGGGATGCAAGTGGAAAGGAATTTGGTTTGGAGGAAGTTCTAAACATTATTAAGGATAGTCCTACCAATATACTGAACCTAATAGAGGAAAAGATTATTAACTACAGCTGGGGAGAACAGCAGGATGATTTAGCTATAGTTTTATTGGAGGTTATTGGATAGGCTTAGTATTTATACTAGGCCTATTTCTTATTTTCTATAGATACAGCCTGTAGCTTTGTAGCGGTATAAAGCTAATTATTATGTCCTAGATTCAAATAGTATTTGGATTAGGTAACATATATTAGTTTTATATAGCAGGCAGTTAGCTAATCATATTTTTCATTCTTTTACATATAAATAAAGGGGAAGGTAAAATAGGTCCTAGAATGGATTATATAAAATTGGATACAATAATGATAAATTAAAGCAGAAGGAGTTAATATATGAGATTTTTAAAAGTCTTTATTGTATCCAGTGTCCTATTTTTTATAGCCTTCTATTTAGGAGCTAATTACTATATTATGGAAAATACAGACCTGTTAGAGGAAAACAGCCCTTTTGGTTTTTCCAATAACATAGATAATTTTTCAGATAGTTTTTTAAATAGACTGGAAGTGGAAGCCAAGGAGCCGAGGGAGTTTAATTCTTTAGAAGAGGCCTTTTTAAAGAGTGATAGGATTAATTTTTTGATCCTGGGTATGGAGGATGCTAGAACTGATACTATCATCCTAGCATCCCTTTGTCCCGATAGTAAGAAGATCCATCTCATATCCATACCTAGAGACACTTATGTCCACAGAAAGGGTTATGATGATGGTGAAAAGCGGAAAATCAACGCTGTATATTTTGACCATGGGATAGAGGGGATAAAAAAAACCGTATCCCATGTATTAGCAGGTATTCCAATCCATCATCATGTAATCTTAGATTATGAAGGTGTAAGGGAGATAGTAGATTTAATAGGTGGAGTAGAAATGGATGTACCCTTCCATATGAAATATAAGGATCCTACTTCCAATCCGCCCCTAGATATCGACATAAGGCCTGGAAGGCAAATTCTAGATGGTGAGAAAGCTCTAGATTTTATTAGATATAGGAAGGGTAATAATAAGATGGGTTATGTAGATGGAGATTTAGGCAGGATAAGGGCGCAGCAGGAATTTTTAAAGGCCTTTCTTTCAAAGGTTAAAGATAATATAATAACCCTCATTACTAAAGGTTTAAGGTATGTAGAAACAGATGTAGGCTTATTAGACGCATTATCCTATGGACGGAAGGTTATTGGAATTAGTACAGAGGATTTGGAATTTCATTTACTACCAGGAAATTCGGATTTTAAGAAGGTAAATAGGAGGTTCTATTCCTACTATGTCTATAGGGAAGATGAGATAAAAGGTCTGTTGGAAGAGATTTATAATGTTAAAAGCAATATTATACATGAAGATAATAGCAACTAACTTGCTTTAGGAGTTAAATGGTAATAAAAAAGATAGAAATAAAAAAGAATGCGAAATCAAATGTGATTTCGCATCTTATACGGCTTCTTTATTTTTTTGTTCATGGCTACTTTTTTTAAGAATTGATTCTCCGATTAAGTATACATTGCCTGCGCCCATAGTCAATATAATATCTCCATCTTTAGTATTTTTTAGTAGGTAATCTTCAATCTCTTCAAAGGTGGGAATATATATGGCGTTTCCAGATTTTTTATTGACTGCATTTGCTAAATCCCTAGAGTGGATTTCTCCATTGTCATATTCTCTGGCTGCATAGATGTCTGTAATAATTACCTTATCTGCATTTTTAAAGGCCTTTGAGAAGCTATCCAACAGAATTTTCGTTCTTGAGAAGGTGTGAGGTTGGAAGATGCAATAGATACTGCCTTTGGAAGTGTTATTAATAGCTTCTAGAGTGGCTTCTATTTCCGTAGGATGATGGGCATAATCATCTACTACTTTAACACCATTTATAAATCCCTTCAACTCAAGCCTTCTGTGTACCCCAGTATATAAGGAGATCCTTTCTATTATATCCTCCATTTTAATCCCGTGTATATAGGCTGTTGCTATGGCTGCTAGGGAATTATATATATTGTGTTTTCCCATAACCTGTAGCTTTACTGGCCATAACTCCTGACCTTTAATATTTAGGGTGTAAGTGGGGTATCCCTCTTCTGTAAATTTAATATTTTCCGCCTTAAAGTCACATTCCCTGTCTATACCGAAGGTGATGACATTGGCTTTAGTAGCCTTGATAACCCTCTTAGCGTAAGGATCGTCAATATTGATAATCAGCTTACTATCTTCTTTTAGATTCTTAGCGTAGGTTACGAAGGTATCTACGATATGGTTTAAATCTTTAAAATAATCTAAATGGTCCTCGTCTATATTTAAGATGATGGCAGTGGTTGGGAAGTATTTTAAAATATTGGCCTTGTACTCACAGGCTTCTGTAATAATATAATCATCACTTCCTAGTTTAACATTGCCACCTATTTCATCTAATTGTCCACCTAATAATACAGTGGGGTCTAATATGCCGTGGTTGGTAATAGTTGCTAGCATACTGGTTGTAGTAGTCTTGCCGTGAGTTCCTGAGATTGCAATGGAGTGGGAGTAATTCTTCATCAATGCACCTAGGAAAGTTGCCCTATCCACAGTTTCAACGCCAGACTCGAAAGCAGCTTTTAATTCTTCGTTTTCTTGAGATATTGCATCAGTATATATGATCAAATCAGCACCGATAATATTATCCTTATGATGGTTTATGTAGATTTGAGCACCAAGGCTTTCTAGCCTTTTTATAATTGGATGATTATATTTAGTGTCAGTACCTGTTACCCTATATCCCTTACTCAAGAGTATTTCTGCAAGTCCGCTCATGCTAATGCCACCGATTCCTATAAAATGCACATGCTTATATTTATGCTCACTTAGTATGAATTCAAACATATGATTCCTCCTATTACTGATGTCTTTTCAAACATGGGAAACCTTATCTAATATTCATTTATATTTAATACATATTTTTTTGTGTATGATTTTCATTAAAATTAGAGTCATTCATATTATTTCCAATATCTATAATAATATTATTTTATTCTAATTTTAATAATTTGACACTGATTGATTATATCATATCAAAAATTAATTAAAAGAACAATTTCATTAGGTTATATAGTTAAAGTAAAATAATTGAAAAAAATTTAAAAAATTTATAAAAAAAAGAAGGAATTTTTTAACTTTTAGAGAATAACTAATAAAGCATAAATATACTTTGCTCCTATGGAAGGTGGTGAAAGACATGGATATTACAGATGTAAGGGTAAGAAAGATTACCGATGAGGGCAAGATGAAGGCAATAGTATCCGTTACTTTCGATGATGAATTTGTGGTACACGACATAAAAATAATCGATGGACAAAACGGTCTATTTATAGCTATGCCTAGTAGAAAAATGGCAGATGGTGAATTTAGAGACATAGCTCACCCTATTAATTCGACTACTCGTCAAAAAATACAAGAGGCAGTCTTCCAAGAATATGAAAAATGTCTAGCCACAGAGTAATTAAGAGCCTTAGGGCTCTTTTTACTTTGTCTAAATATTGTTAGATAAAAATAATAAGTTATAATATAATTAAATAGGAAAAGAGAATTAAATAAAAATAATAAGAATAGGAAAAATTTTTATTTCTATAAAGAGGTGTAAATATGAATATATCTATAATTCTTGCTGCTGGCGAAGGAACAAGGATGAAATCAAAATTGCCAAAGGTATTGCATAAAATTTGTGGAAAACCTATACTAGAATATGTATTAAATGCAAGTAAGGGAGCAGAAGTTCAAAAGAATATAGTAATTGTAGGGTATGGTGGGGAAGAGGTTAAGGAATATTTTAAAGAGGAAGATATAATCTTTGAAAATCAACCCATCGGTGAAGATGCGCCTTATGGGACGGGATTTGCTGTTATGCAAGGCTTAAAGCATATAGATGATGAAAGCACTGTAGTAGTCCTATGTGGAGATACACCACTAATTACCAAGGAGACCTTAAATAGCCTTTTCGAATACCATAAGCAGGGTGACTATGCTTGTACAGTACTAACTGCAGTATTAGAAGATCCAACAGGCTATGGGAGGATTCTAAGGGATGATAAGGGCAATATAAAAAGAATAGTAGAGCATAAGGATGCTACTGTTGATGAACAAAAGATTAAAGAGATCAACTCGGGGGTCTATTGCTTTAATGGTAAGCTGTTAAAATATGGACTTGGAAAAATCAAGGCTGACAATGCCCAAGGAGAGCTATATCTGACGGATGTTGTAGAAATATTGGGCAAGGAAGGGTATAATGTAGGTGCATATATTGTAGGGGATTCCGTGGAAATCCATGGCATAAATAATCGTGTCCAACTGGCTTTCTGCGATAAAGTCATGCGCAAAAGGATTAACGAAAGGCATATGCTAAATGGTGTAACCCTAATAGATCCAGAGACCAGCTATATAGAAGAAGGGGTTACCATAGGAAGGGATACCATTATTTATCCAAATGTTGTTCTGGAGGGCAATACCAGCATAGGCTGTAATTGTATAATTAGATCCAATACTAGAATAGTAGACAGCAGCCTAGCTGATGGGGTGGTTGTAGAATCATCCTTAATCGAAGAGAGTATTGTAGGAGAAGGAACAAAGATTGGTCCCAACGCTCACTTAAGACCCAAGAGTCATATAGGTAAGAATGTAAAGATTGGTAACTTCGTTGAAACTAAGAATGCAAAATTAGGGGACAATACTAAGGCAGGCCATTTAGCTTATATCGGAGATGCAATTGTTGGAAGGAATGTTAATATAGGCTGTGGTGTTATATTTGTAAATTATAATGGGAAAGATAAACAGATAACTAAAGTTGGGGATAACGTCTTTATTGGCAGCAACTCCAACCTAGTTGCACCGGTTAATATTGAAGATTGGGCTTACATAGCGGCAGGTTCCACCATTGTTGAGGATGTTGAGGAGGGAGCCTTATCCATAGCCAGGGCTCAACAGATTAACAAGCAGGATTGGGTTGAGAAGAAGGGATTAAAAAACAAGAATTAACTTAGGAGGAGAAGAGTAGATGAATTTATGCCTAGGAGGTATAAAACTTATTACTGGTAATTCCAATCTAGAATTGGCAAAAAAGATTTCTAATGAACTAGATGTTCCATTGGCTAAATGTGAAGTAACTCGATTTAGCGATGGAGAAATTAATGTAAACATCAGTGAAACTGTTAGGGGTATGGATGTTTTCATTATCCAATCTACCTGCAGTCCAGTTAATGAGAACTTAATGGAAACTCTTATTTTAATCGATGCAGTTAAAAGGGCTTCAGCTGGTAGGATAAATGCAGTTATACCCTACTATGGTTATGCAAGGCAGGATAGAAAGACAAAAGCTAGGGAACCTATAACAGCCAAGTTAGTGGCAGATCTACTGACAACAGCTGGTGCAGATAGGGTAATTTCTATGGACTTACACGCTGGACAGATTCAAGGATATTTTGATATTCCAGTAGACCACCTAACGGCAGTGCCTTTACTAGCTAATTACTTTAAGGATATAATTAGTCCTGATACTGTTGTAGTATCTCCTGACTTGGGAGGAGTTACTAGGGTAAGAAACTTTGCTAACGTCTTAGACTTACCAATTGCCATAATTGAAAAGAGAAGGCCGAAGGCTAACGTTTCAGAGGTTATGAATGTTATAGGAGACATAGAAGGTAAAGATGTTATCCTAGTAGATGATATTATAGATACCGCTGGAACTATCTGTCAAGCGGCAGCTGCCTTAAAGAAATTTGGGGCTAGGAAGGTATATGGCTGCGCTACCCATGGTGTCTTATCAGGTCCTGCAGTTGAGAGGATTTTTAATTCTGAATTAGAAAGCTTTGTTGTAACGGATACTATTCCTCTTCCAGAAGAAGCCATGGGTGGAAAGATAGAGGTAGTATCAGTAGCTAATATCTTTGCTGAAGCCATTAGAAGAATTAATACTAACGAATCCGTAAGCATTATCTTCGATTAAGCAGGAGTTGATAATTTGTACGTTATAGTAGGACTTGGAAATCCTGGAAAGAATTATGTTGAAACCAGACATAATGTAGGTTTTAAAGTTATAGATCTATTAGCTGAAAGGAATAATATCCAAATAAATAGGATTAAGTTTAAATCTGTATATGGGGAAGGCTTAATTGGCGACAAAAAGGTTATATTGCTAAAACCGCAAACATATATGAATAATAGTGGGATTGCAGTTAGAGAAATTGTCGACTTTTATAAAATCCCAGTTGAGGACATAATAGTAATAGTAGATGATATAGACATAGGCTTTGCTGACCTTAGGATAAGGCCTAAGGGCAGTGCTGGCAGTCATAATGGAATGAAATCAATCATATATCATATACAGGATGATAAATTTCCAAGGGTGAAAATTGGCATAGGTAAAAAACATCCAAATCAGGATTTGGCAGATTTTGTATTAGGTAGATTTACTGAAGAAGAAAAACCATATATAGATGATGCAATTCTAAATGCTGCCATGGCAGTAGAAGAAATGATTGTAAATGGCATAGAATCAGCCATGAATAAATTTAATAGAAAAACTAATAAGGCCCAGGAATAAACCTGGGCTTAATGTAGTTGACAAGGAGTAGAACGGCATGAACAATTTTTTACTTGATCCCCTTTTGAATATGGACTCCTATAGGGATTTGTTAAGGGATATAGAAAGAAAACTTAGTCCTATTTTCCTCTATGGCCTGATAGATGAAGATCTAGGACATTTTGTCTATGGACTCAATGAGCATCTAAATAAGCAGATACTTCTTGTTACCTATGATGAGGCTAAAAGTAAGAGGCTGTACGAGGACATAAGGAATCTTGGAAATGAAAATGTAGAGCATTTTCCCAGTAAAGAAAAGCTCTTTTATGAGATAGATGCCCATAGCTATGACAACATGAACCAAAGGTTGAAGGTACTCACTAAATTATTAAAGGGTGAGGAGATTATAGTCATAGCCTCCCTAGAAGCTCTCCTAGATAGGGTCGTTAAAAAGGAAATATTTGAAGACTACACCCAGACAATTGCCTTTGGAGAGCCTATAGATTTAGATAGCTTAACCTCTACCCTAATAGCTGGAGGTTATGAAAGGGTGCAAATGGTTGAGGGTATAGGACAGTTTAGCATTAGGGGAGGGATTATAGATATCTTTCCACCCAACAGCCAAAATCCCTACAGGATTGAGCTTTTCGACGATGAAGTAGATTCCATTAGAAGCTTTGATGTAGTAACCCAAAGGTCAATAGATGTATTAGATAGTATAAGTATACCTCCCGTTAGGGAAGTATTGATTTTAGAAGAATATAGACAGAAGATTCATGAAAATTTAAAGAAGGAGTTAGATAGTCATAACTATCAGGACAAAAACCTGGAGAAGTTTGGAAGATATTTAGAGAAGTTGGAAGAGAATTCATATATTTCCAATAGGCACCTAATCCTACCCTTTATACCTAAGAAATACCTGGGATCAATCCTAGACTATTTAGATGAAGATGCCTTAATCTTTCTAGATGAGCCCAAAAGGTTAGAGGAGAGGGCTGATGATTTTAAGGAAGAATTATATCTAAAGACTACAGACCTTCTAGAAGCTGGAGAGATCTTGTCAGCCCACGTTGGTATAGATTATGAATATAAGGATTTTATTAAGATGATCTTAGAAAGAACTACCCTAATGAGTAGTACCCTATTAAGGCCTTCTTATGATGTGGCTGGTAAAGCCATATACAGCTTTACTTGTAAATCCACTACCAACTATCATAATAAGATGGATTTGTTAGTGGAAGACCTGAAGTACTATAAATATAGGGGTTACAAGATCATCATCCTCTCTGGTACTGAAGAGAGGGGAATAAGGCTAAAGGAGACCCTTTTGGAATATGGAATTGATAGCACATTTAGCCCGGGCAAGAAGGGGGAAATAAAGTCAGGTCAGCTATTTATAACTACAGGTAGCGTCCAGGGCGGTTTTGAGTATAGCAATATTAAA
>JAAYLY010000256.1 GCA_012521625.1 Tissierellia bacterium
ATAAATATAATGATTTAAAAGCTGTTATAGAGAATTTTAAAGGAGAAATCAAGAACAAAAAACTGACAATCCTTCATAAGGCAGTAGAAAGAGCTGAATATACATTAGATTTAAGTCATGTTTTAATAGCTTTAGAAGCTTTAGAACTTCTTCCACTAAATAATAGCGATAGAATAGAAATAGAAATAAAAATCTTAGCTCTAGAAAAGGCACTTGTAGCCATTGAGAGGGCTGAAAGAACGAAAAATGAAGAGGATATAAAAAATGCTAAAAATGAAATCCATGGTGCTGAAAATGAAATTCCAGATAAAACATTGAAGAATTTAAAAGCAAGAATTCAACTTCTGGAAGCAACTATTGCAGTGGAAAAGGCAGAAAGGACTTTAGCTGAGGCAGATATAAATGAAGCTAAAGGATTAATAGGGCTAATAGATGAAGATTATTATAAGTTAGAAAAAGAAAAGTTGCTTGATAGAATCAATGCAGTTATTGAGACTAATGAAGCTAGGGTTGAAGAGCAAGAAAGGATAAAGAAAGCTACTGAAGCAGTAGAAAATGCTGAAGAAGCTGTTAGAAAAGAAAGCCTAGAAAATATAATTAATAAAATTAATATTGCGATTGATTTAATTGAATCTGTAAAAACCAAATCCATTAAAACTATATTGATGGATAGAATAAATAGGGTTATTTTAGCTAAAGATGCAATAATAGCAGTAAATAAAGCTAGTGAAACAATTAAATGTTTTTCAGATAGTGATATTGATATTGCAACTTTGATTGTTGATCTTGAAAAAGATATCGATAAAGCCAAAGATACAATTAGAAATATAGATAGTGATATTAAAGCTAGTCTTCAAAACAAGCTAAAATCCATTGAATTAGCTCTGTCTGCCTTAAAAGCTGTAAATAAGGCTGAAACCTCAAAACCTCTAAAAATTTCTTATATTATTTCTGCTAGAAAAGCTGTAGAAAAAATTGATGAGGAATATTGGGAATTAATAATGTACTTAAATGATAAATTATCCTTTTTAGAAAGTGAGGTTAATATCCAAAATATAGTATCAAAGGCTATCCAGGCTGTTACAAAGGTTGAAAAAAGTTTAAAACAAAAAGATCTTGCAATAGCTAGGGAAGAAGTTGAACTCTTGAAACAAGTTGATGTAAATAAAGAATTGAATTCGACTATAAAATGGTTAGAAGATAGGATAAATGCCACTTCAACCATGATGGAGTTGGAAAGCAATTTAAATGATTATCTTGAACGATTAGACGAAGAGAGTTTAGGAGATTTAATTAAGGATGTTGAAGAAACATTCAATTATAAGTTAGATGAAAGTATTATAATAGAGCGTAAATCCAGATTAATAGTTCTAGAAAATGCAAGAAAAGCTATTGCCTCTATATTAGCTGTAATTGAGGAAGCTACTGAAGAAAACATCAAAGCTGCAGAAGAAGATATAGCAAATATAACCGACAGTAAAATTAAGAAGATCTTGGAGAAAAAATTAGAGGACCTAGTTGCAGAAAAGGAATTAAATGATTTGATTGAATTGGCCCAAAATGCCGTTGAAGAAGCTGAAAAAGTTTTAATAGAAGCTAATGATCCTCAGAATGAAATAACAATAGGGGAAATAAAAGCGAAAGTAGATGAAGCAAATGGACTAGTTAAAAAACTTCCATCTGGAAGTGATAAAAGTGTATTACAAAACATTATAAAGGACCTTAATAAGGCTATAAAGTCTATCGAAACAGTAGAAAGGATCTTAAGTAAGGGTGAAAATATAACTGAAAAGGATTTAAGGACGGCTGAAAATGCTTTCAAGGATATTAAGGGTGAATATATAGCTGGTTATAGGACTAAGATTGAGGAAATTAGAAGACAGCTCAATGAAAATAGGGCTAAAGAACGCCTTAACAAGGCTATCCAGGCACTTGATAAGGCAAAATTAACTCGACTGATAAAGGATGTATCTAGTGCTTGGAAGGCTATTGATGCTTTAGATGGTAGTGAAGAACTAGAAGATAATTCAGGCAATATTATTAATAAAGGATCATTATCAGATCAATTAAAGGAATTGGAGATAGACATAGCTGAAGGGGCAGTAAAAAAGGCTGAAAATAGTGCTCTATATAATAGTAACTCCTTATCAAAGGATGTTAAGGATGCTGAAAAAATAGTAGAGGAAATTAAGAATTCCGATGAAAAGGTAAAACTAAATGCTAGAATTAAGGCCTTAAATATGTATCAGGATCTCCTAAAAGCCTTGGAAAAGGCGGAAAAATCTAAGACTGGTGAAGATATAGTTGCTACAAGGGCTATACTAACCTTATTTGAAGACCTGGTGGATGAAATATCTGGAGAAAGAGCTGATGAAGCAGAAGATGGAGAAGAAGTGGAAGAGGGAGGAACAGAGGAAGTAGAAGAAGATTCACAAGACCAGGACAGGAGTATATACGATAAATTAATAGAACAAGTGAATGGAAGGATACTAAAATTAGAAGAGTATTTGGAAGGTGTAAAAGAAAACGAGGCTGAAGCAATAGCATTAGTGGAGGGCCTTGAAAATATCCTACTGGAAAATAAGGATGAAAATCCATCAGCCACAGCCATATTAGAGGCAAAAATGGCTGTTGAACAACTTATTGATAAAAGACTGAAAACTGAACTGCGAAAGAGAATAGCTGCAGTTGAGGATGTAATTGATGCAAAACTAGCAGTCCTTAGAGCCCAGTCCTATGTTAATGAAAAGAATGTTAAGGATGCTGAGAAGGCTTTAAACAAGGTAGATAGTAAATATGTGGAGATTATTCAAGATTTAAGTGAGAAGATTGCAGATTTAAAAGCTCAGCTGGATATTGAGAAGACAGTTGAAGAGGCTACAAAACTATTAGAAAAGGCTATTAAAAGTAGAAGTGTAACTGATCTAGCTAGGGCAAGAATAGCCATAGACGCCCTTAAAACAATAGACCCACAAGCTGCAGAAGGCTTAGAAGAAATATTGGAAGAATTAGAAGATTCTATTGAAAATGAGGCTGAAAATAAAAAGGCCGCAGCTGAAAAGGCAAGGGAATATATTGATGATGCATTTACAGAGATATGGAATATACAAGAGGCAATAAAATTAATAGTTGAAGGTTCAGAGGCTGAGGAGGCAGAAATTAAAGAAGCATATGATAAGATAAGGCTAGTTAGGACTCAGTTGATAATGGCAGAAGCAGAAGTAAATAAGTTAACTGATAAGAAGGACCTATTAGCTGAAATTACTTATGCTAGAAAGGAATTAGATAAGGTAGAAGATGAAGTAGATGTAAGAGAAGCATTTAGATTGCTAAACTTAGCTTTTTCCTTAGTTCATGAGGCAGACGATGATATGGGTAAAAGAGAAGCAAGATGGGCCATTACTGTTGCCAGGAAAGCCATTGATAGAATAAACCATCCAGACAACAAGGATCATAAAAGAACTATAACAAATGCTTTAAATGCCATAGAGAAAAAATTAGAAACGGATGATGATCAAGAACTTATAGATTTGGCAATAGAGGAAGTAAATAAGGTGGCGGACCTGCTAGCAAAGGCTGTAAGGGAAGGAAAGGTAGTAGAGTTACGTCAAGACATTGAAAAAGCAATATTTGCAGCAAATCTCGCCATCAATAAAATTAGCGATAATAATAAGGTAGCAAAGGAAACCCTAAGGGAATTTTTACAGGACATAGAAGATGCCTTTAATTTAGAATTAGCTGGTATAGAGAATGAAGAAAGAATACGATTAGCTGAAGAGGCAGTAAGACAGGCAGAGGAAAATAAGGACAATGAAGAAGAATTGGAAAAACTTATTCGTATAGCAAGGTTAAGGGTTAAATTAATAGATGAAAAAATACCTGAGCACAAGGCCAAGAAGGATGAATTGAACCTAAGGCTAGATGTTTTAGAAAGGAACCTAGGAGGTAGGCCTGGAAGCGGAGGTAGTGGCTCAGATGGTGGAGGTTCAGGAGGCAAGGGTTCAGGTAAGGATAAGACACCTACTACCCCAATACCTGATGAATTAAGGGTTATTGAAACCTACCCTATCTGGGGTAAGACCAAGGAATTAAAGGATTCTAATCCAACCCAAGGCCTGTCCCAGAGGGAGATTGAGCAATTGATAAAGGCTGAAAGCCAAGAAAACTTAATTCAAGCCTCTAAGGCCATTAAGAATACTAAAAATCCAGTTATAAAGCTGCAGATGGCAGGTAAGATTACAAATCTAACTTCAGACAACTTTATCCACAATAGGGAAAGTGATAGGATATTGCTGCCAGTGGATTTATTAAGCAGAGGTTTAGGATTTGCAGCCAATATCACCGATAGTGAGCTGGTTAAAGGGTCAAAGAAGCTGGAAATAAGAGCTCTAGTAGATGGCAAGGTAAGAAGCATAACTAAGGACATAGGAAGGGGCTTTGCCTTTGTAGATGGCAGGGCCAGAAGCGTTAGCAAATCTAGATTTGCAATAAGGCAAGGAGTAGTCTATATCCCACTAGACTTCCTAATAGAGCATCTAAATATAGGCTTTAGTTATACTAAGACTAATAACACCATCCAAATCATCCTAAACTAGTTTGAGTGGGAATCTGGGATATCTAGATTAAGCATTTTTATTAGCAAGGAAATTAAATAACAGCCACCATCCTACCATTGGGATGGTGGCTATTTTTTCTCTTTTCAAAAAGGTCTTTTGACTAAACTAAACGGCCTTAATAAGCCCACAGCCTATTCTTTTACCAGCATTGCCGGCAGGCTGGCTCCTGTAATCATCTGGATTTTGGTGGATGATTATGGACCTACCTATAATATCCCTAGGCTTAAACTTGCTGGTAAAGACACTCATCCTGGCATATCCAT
>JAAYLY010000002.1 GCA_012521625.1 Tissierellia bacterium
AAGAGGCAGCTGACCTGGTTTAGAAGGGATAAGAGGATCAAATGGGTTAACAAGGATGACTTTGATGATTTTCATCAACTAAGTCAGTATGTTTATGATTATGTAATAAGTACATTATATAAATAAGGAGGATAATCTATGAAACAAACGATTAATTTGCAGGATACTTTTTTAAATAAGGCCAGGAAGGAAAGTATTAACATTACTGTTTTCCTTGTAAATGGCTATCAAATCAAGGGTGTAGTGAGAGGATTTGATAACTATACTCTTATTTTAGACAGCGATGGAAAGCAGCAGCTAATTTACAAACACGCTATTTCAACAATTGTGCCTGCAAGATCAATAGATCTTCATGAAGAATAAAGAGATAGTTATAAACTAAAGAATCATAATAGAAAGGGTTATAATCACATAATGGAAAATTTAGCTACAGACATCTTAAGTAAGAGATTTGGCATAGAGAAGGAAATTATAGAATTTGTTAATGATAGTGAAAAATTAATCCTAGATAAGAAGGAAGAGATTGGGAAAATAAGGCAGTATAACCAATATAAGGTGCTTTCTGCTATGCAGGAGGTAAGGCTTACCTCCACTGATTTTAACTGGACTACAGGCTATGGGTATGGGGATATAGGAAGGGACAAGGTAGAAGAAATCTATTCATTGGTCTTTAATACGGAGGATGCTCTTGTTAGGCCCACTATAGCCTCAGGTACCCATGCATTGGCCTTGACCCTATCCGGCCTCTTATTACCAGGAGATGAGCTGATATACATAACTGGATCACCTTACGACACCCTACAACAGGTTATAGGTACTAAGGGTAGGCCAGAAGGAACCCTTATTGAGCTAGGTGTAAAATATAGTGAAGTGCCTCTTAAAGACAACAAGATTGACATAGAAGGGGTAATAAGAGCGATAAAGCCTAATACCAAGATGATGGCTATCCAAAGGTCTACAGGCTACAGCGATAGAAGGGCCCTTACTATAGAGGAAATAGAGAAGGCTGTAACAGCCATTAAGAAGGTTAATAAGGACATTATCATCATGGTGGATAACTGCTATGGTGAGTTTGTAGATTATAGGGAGCCTACAGATGTGGGAGTAGACATAATGGCTGGTTCCTTAATAAAGAATCCAGGAGGGGGCCTGGCCCTTTCAGGTGGCTATATAGTCGGTAAGAAGGAGCTAGTTGAGAGGGTGGCTAATAGGAGTACTGCTCCTGGCCTAGGCAAAGATACAGGCCTTACCTTTGGAACTACCAGAACCACTCTACAAGGCCTGTTTTTAGCTCCCCATATAGTGGCTGAAGCAGTAAAAGGGGCCTTGTTAGTGGCAGCAGTCTATAAGAGATTAGGCTTTGAAATAGTACCTGAATTAGATGACAAGAGAAGCGATATAATCCAGGCTGTTAAGCTGTTGAATAGGGAGAGGGTCTATGAGTTCTGTAAGGGAATACAAGAGGCCTCAGCTGTTGACTCCCAATTTACTCCTGAAGCTTGGGACATGCCTGGGTATGAAGATAAGGTTATAATGGCAGCAGGAGGCTTTATAGAGGGCTCATCCATAGAATTAAGTGCAGATGGTCCTATGAGGGAGCCATTCTTTGCCTACTATCAGGGTGGCCTGACCTATGACCACTGTAAATTAGGAGTATGTAAATCATTAAGTAATTTATATGTTAAAGGTTTAGTTCAACTATAAATATCTAAGGAAAATATCTAAGGAAAAAATAATATTAAGTAAACTTTTAGACAGTACTCTTCAAACCAAAAAAGCGACAGGGAAGATTTTCCTTGTCGCTTTTTTATTATTTTATAGTTTTATTTTTGTAATTTTAAAGCTTATTATCTTTTATCAATAGGAAACTTATTATTGTCTTAGATTGGATTTGAAAAGCTTTTTCCTAATATTAGGAGCATTGACGCGTAAATTTGCTTTATAACAGGTAAAAAAATTACAATCAATTGGTTAACGTAATATATATATGTAGACTATATACCTTTAAATAGTATAGTTTACATAATATGATTATGTAAAGATAAATCTGTATAAAGATATATGTATTGTTATTCAAAATAAGAAGTATACATAGAGGAATATATATTTAATGTAAATGCACATATATCATATATTAGGAAAGATCAGAATAAAGAATAGGGTTATTAGATATAACCAATTAGCAAATAAAAAAGCTATGAAGGTTCATAGCTTTAGAATAACAATTATTCACTTTTATAAGTATATTAGCCTTACTTAATCTTTCTAAATAGGCCGATTACCTTACCCAAGATAGTTACATTTGTGGTATAAATAGGCTCCATAAATTGATTCTCTGGTTGTAGGCGTATACGATCCTTTTCCCTATAAAATCTCTTTACAGTAGCTTCATCCTCCAATAGGGCTACTACTATATCCCCATTATTAGCGGTCTTTTGCTCTTGTACTAAAACCAAATCTCCATCTAGTATACCTGCTTCTATCATACTTTCTCCCTTAACCCTTAGGAAGAAAACGTCATGTCCTTCAACTAAATCTACGGCAACAGGGAAGGTATCTTCAATATTTTCTACTGCTAGAATTGGTAGTCCGGCAGTAACTTGTCCAACAATTGGCACGTCTATAGTCTTCTTTCTGGTTAATAGGAAATCATCATCCCTATCTAAGATCTCGATGGCCCTAGGCTTTGTAGGGTCCCTTCTTATATATCCTTTGGCCTCTAATTTTTCCAGATGAGCATGTACAGTTGAAGTGGATTTTAAATTTACACCCTTGCATATATCTCTAACAGCAGGTGGATATCCTTGCCGCTGAATCTCGCTCTTTATAAATAATAGTATCTCAATCTGCTTTTGTGATAAATCTTCGTACATCAATGGCACCTCCTTGTATTTCTGCTGTCTAATTAAGTAAATTATAACATATGATGAAAAAATAATCAAACAAAGGTTCTTTTTTTGTAAAAAACTATTGACAAGGACCGAACGCTTGTTTAGAATATAGATTAAGAACGGATGTTCAGAACGATTGTACGAGAGGTGTAGGAATGAAAAGATATAGAATTATAAACAAACGAAGATTTTTCCTCTTTATAATCTCAACATTTACAATTTTCTTCGGTATAATATTTATCCTATCTAGTTCCATAAGGGCTCATAGCGCCATACTCTGTGAAGAATATAAGGAGATAAGGGTTTTAGAAGGGGATACCCTTTGGGGAATAGCTAGAAACTATATGCCTGACAAATACGATACAAGATACCTAGTCCATAAGCTGAGGGAGTTTAATGAGCTGGAGACGGCTCAAATCTATCCTGGAGATATCATCAAAGTACCAATTTTAGAGTAATCTTAAAATAAATTTAGAGTAATCTTAAAATAAAATAGTAATAAATAAAAAAAGAAGGGCAGGAGAGACTGCCCTTAAACTATTTCTTGATTCTATTGGCAAGAGGATTGCTTTTAACAGCATCCCTTAATCTATCGTCGTCTATATGGGTATAGATCTGAGTGGTGGAGACTGATTCGTGTCCTAGGATCTCTTTTAAAGCCCTTATATCTACATTTCCATGCTTATACATCAGGGTAGCAGCAGTATGCCTTAGCTTATGCACAGAGTAGACCTTAGTATCAAGACCTATTTTTTTAAAATACCTATCCACCATATGTTGTATTGCCCGATTGCTCATCCTATTCTTCCTCTTACTTATAAATAGGGCATCTGGGTCCTTAACCTCCTTAGGCCTTACTTCTAAATAATCAGCTATGGCCTTCTGGCAGGCCTCATTAAGGTAGATGGTCCTTTCCTTATTTCCCTTACCGATGACGGAGAGGGTGCCGTTACTTTTTATCTTGCTTATGTCTATACTAGACAACTCCGAAAGCCTAAGGCCACAGTTTAAAAATAGCATTATAATAGCATAATCCCTTTTGCGATATTCCTCATTAGGATTTTCCAATACTGCATCCAACAAGTTTTCGGCCTGTTCTAGGGTAAGGTAGACAGGGTACCTGGTATTGGTTTTAGGGGATTCTAAGGCTTCCGCTGGATTTTTATCAATTAGGTTTACCTTAGAATAGAGGTAGTTGAAGAAAGACCTAAGGGAGGAGACCTTTCTAGCCTTAGCATGGTTGCCGTTTTTCAATGTCTTATCTGCAAAGGAGATATAGGCATGGAGGTCCTGGAGGGTGATTCTTTTAATCAGGTCCAAGTCTATATCATGGATTTCTATATCTTCCAATTCAGTCCCCCTAGGAACCATCCTATACCTAATCTTTATGTAGCGGAAAAAGGTAGATAGGTCATAATAGTATTCTTTAACAGTATTAGGGGAAATCCCCCTGATAGTTTCCATATAATTTAAATAATCTTCTAAAATTAATGGTATATCGTACATAAAAAACCCCTTTTCTTATGTTTTTTGACTATATTTTAGTCGCAAAATATCTATTTTGCGACTAATAATCTATATAAATTAAATATACCATAAAAATGGTACAATTTCCAGATAAAAACATTTTATGTAATTAAAAAAATAACATATGTTGCTACTTAATATCTATATGTAAATATTTATTTCATAGTAATAAAATTGCTATATAAAAAGAAAATCTGTGCCAAATATATACTAAAACAGTATAAAATTGCAATAAACCTACTAATAAGGCTTAAATTTACTCTTAAATCCATCTTATGCTGAATGACATATAAAATTATTATGATATACTTAAAAAGCCCTTAAAATTGATTTTAAAGCTTTTTTTCTAGATTTAAATATTTTTAGATAAAAATTCTTCACTTCATACTTCATTTTTATAATAAATTAAATTTAACTATCTATTCTCGTGTGGCTGCCACTTATATTTGTTATTCTTGCCATCTACTTACACCTTATTTACGCAATATTTTATCCATGGCTTTCCCCTTTGCAAGCTCGTCTACCAGCTTATCTAGATAGCGGATGTTTTGCATCATTGGATCCTCTATATTCTCTACTCTGATACCACATACTACTCCCTTAATCAATTCTCTTGCTGGATTTAATTGAGGAGCTTCCTTAAAGAAAGTCTCGAAATCTACCTCCTTCTCCAATTGAGCTTCTAACTCTACTTGGCTATAACCAGTTAACCAGCGAATGATTTCATCTACTTCTTCCTTTGTGCGTCCCTTCTTCTCTGCCTTCTGTACGTAAAGTGGATAAACCCTAGAAAAACTCATTTTAAATATCTTGTTACAAGACATAATACACCCCTCCATTATTTTATAACCTTAATCTTTAATTTAAACTAACCCTTTACTCTTCTCATTAATATTACTTATATATTTTTTATACAGGTACATGTATATTGTTTTACTATTAATCCCTTCATAAGGAAACTAAATATCAGTAGAGTCAAGTCCAAAATAGTGTGTAAATTACCTCGGTTACAATATAGTACCTTAATAAGTCAATAATCATAAGCGTTTATGCCGCGAAAGCCTATTGATGCGGGGGAGCCCCCTCTGGTATAATCTT
>JAAYLY010000207.1 GCA_012521625.1 Tissierellia bacterium
AGGAAGAGAAAAATATATAGGGTTTAAATTATATAAAAATTTCCTTTGACAAAATAAAATATACTTGCTATAATCTTTGACAATATAATTTGTTAAAGCGATAAAAGCTATGAAGAGAAGAGTAGGTATGTGAATACTTTTACAGAGAGTTCCCAGGGGTGAGAAGGAACAAAGGATAGCATACTGAACATGGTCTCGGAGTTGGGATGTCGAATTTAAGTAGGCATCTACGTGGGCACACGTTACAGTGCTAGAGTATAATTTTGTACTCGATGAGGTAATGATCGTGAGGTCATTATGAACTAAGGGTGGTAACACGAGGCTTTCGTCCCTTTGCGCCAGAGCGAAGAGACGGAAGCTTTTTTTATTTAGAAAGTAATGGTATAGGGAATTAATTAGCAGTTGATAGATTAAGTCAGAGATTAATAGTTTAACTTTTTAATTTATAGGAGGGATAGTATGTCATTAAAGGATAGAATCGATAAAGTAGTTGAAGAAAGGCTTGATATATATAAGTATATAGCCCTTAAGATCCATGAAAAACCAGAGGTAAGCAATCATGAATACTTTGCTTGTAACATCTTATCAGACCAGCTTAAGAAGGAAGGCTTTGAAGTTAGGGTAGATGTGGCAGGCCACCCTACAGGTTTTGATGCCCGCTATAAGAGCAGTAAACCGGGACCGGTGGTAGTCTTCTTTGCAGAATATGACGCCCTAGAGGGTATTGGCCATGCCTGTGGCCATAACCTATTTGGAGCCACCTCATCCCTGGCAGCAGTTGGACTGAAGGCTGTAATAGATGAAGTGGGTGGGGAGGTTAGGGTATACGGGACCCCAGGGGAAGAAGGGGGAGAAAACGGCAGTGCCAAGGCCAGCTTCGTAAGGGAAGGCTTTTTCGACGATGTGGATCTGGCCTTAGGAGTCCATCCTAGCTATGAACATGGCTTAACTACACCAACCCTGGCCAACGACCCAGTGGATGTGGAATTCTTTGGCAGATCATCCCATGCAGCTGGGGCACCGGAAAAGGGGATTAACGCCTTAGATGCGGTTATTCAAGTTTATAACGGCGTCAACGCCTTAAGGCAGCACTTGACCGATGACGTAAGAATCCACGGAATCATAACTAATGGGGGTAAGGCTCCTAATGTTGTACCTGATTATGCCAGTGCAAGATTTTACCTAAGGGCAAAATCAAGGCCCATCCTAGACGACCTATATAGGAAGTTTGAAAACATAGTAAAGGGGGCAGCTCTTCAAACTGGGGCAGATTATAAATTCGGCCTCTTCCAAAATAGGGTTGATAATGTGGTACCTACCCCCTTATTTGACCAGGTATATGAGGAGAATTTAAATAGATACGGGGAATTCATACCCAAGGATGCTAGTAGGGCCGGAAGTGGCTCTACGGATGTGGGCAATGTAAGTCAAGTAGTACCCACCATCCATCCCTATATTAAGATTTCAGAAGGATATATAGCTGGCCACAGCCTGGAATTTAGGGAAGCATCAAGGAGTGAAATAGGCTTAAACTCCATTGGTTTGGGAGCTAAGGTTTTAGCCAATACGGCCTTAGATCTAATTTTAAATCCTGATTTGCTGGCTAAGATTAAGAAGCAGCATAGGGAAAATGTGGAGAATCAAAGTAAATAGGAGGAATTAAATGATTCAATTAATAGATGTGTCGAAAAGCTTTAACTCAGATAGCCATACGGTTCATGCAGTTAAGGAGGTTAACCTAACTATAAGAGAAGGGGAGATCTTCGGGGTAATAGGCTATAGTGGTGCTGGTAAGAGTACTCTAGTTAGATGTATCAACCTATTGGAAAGGCCCACCAAGGGTAAGGTCCTTATAGATGGGGTGGACCTGACCAAATTAAGGGAGAAGGACCTAAGGGCCTATAGGCAAAAGATAGGTATGATCTTCCAGCAATTCAACCTATTAGGATCCCGTACGGTCTTTGAAAATGTGGCCTTTCCTTTGAAATATAGGGGAAGGAAGAAAAGTGAAATTAGAGAAAGGGTCCTAAGTCTATTAGAGCTGGTTGGATTAGAAGATAAGGCCAATGCCTACCCATCCCAACTATCAGGTGGGCAGAAACAAAGGGTAGCCATAGCAAGGGCATTAGCAACTGAACCTAAGATCCTATTATGCGATGAGGCTACTTCAGCCCTTGACCCACAGACTACCAAGTCCATCTTAAGGCTGTTAAAGGATGTAAACCGTAAATTAGGGATTACCATCGTCATTATCACCCATGAAATGCATGTAATCAAGGAAATTTGTAATCGTGTAGCCGTAATGGAAGGAGGTAGGGTGGTTGAATTAGGGGATGTGGTTTCCATCTTCTCCAAACCCAAGGCCCAAATTACTAAGGAATTTATCAACTCTACTTCAAATCTGTCTAAGATAGATGAATTGATTAAGGAAAAATCACAGATAGTGGATTTAAAAGCTGGTGAGAGGATCTGGAGGTTAGACTTCCATGGGTCTGAAACTAAGGAGCCTATAATAGTTCAGCTTGCAAAAAACTTCCATATAGAGCCAAGCATCATCTTTGGAAATGTGGAAGTCATATCCGATACGGTACTAGGCTCCCTGATAGTACTAGTAAAGGTGGACCAGGAGAGGGAGCAGGAAGTGATTAAATATCTAGAAGAAAAGCAGATTAAGGTGGAGGTGATTAAATATGCATAGTCTAATGGCAAATTATACTCCAAATTTACTAGATTACTGGCCTGAGTTTATAAACAGTATAGGGGAGACCCTACAGATGTTATTTTTTTCTGGGATTTATTCATATATCATAGGCCTATTCTTAGGTGTTTTACTAGTGGTTACCAGGGAAGGGAATATACTTGAAAATAAATATATATATCGAGCTTTAGATATCTTCGTTAATATATTTAGGTCTATACCCTTTGTAATATTGATAACTGCCTTGATTCCAATTACAAAATTTGTAATGGGTACCTTTATTGGGGTTAAGGGGGCAATATTCCCCTTGATAATGGGATGTATTCCTTTCTTTATTAGGCAGGTAGATATGGCCCTATCAACGGTAGACAGCGGCCTAATAGAGGCAGCCCAGGCCATGGGACTTTCACCCCTAGGAATTATCTTTAGGGTTTACCTTAGGGAAAGTATACCAGCCTTAGCCCGTTCTATCACCATTACTACAGTCAGCTTGTTGGGTCTTACAGCTATGGGTGGTGCAGTAGGGGGCGGTGGTTTGGGCTCCTTTGTCATCAGATATGGTCATAACAGGTTTTATCAGGATATAACCTATGTATCTGTAGTGGTAATACTACTATTTGTAACCATCATCCAATTTATTGGAAATATAGTCATAAAGAAAACATCACATTAAAGGAGAGATATAGATGAAAAAAATTGTTTATGTATTGCTTTTATCATTACTAATAACTGGAGTATTAGTAGGCTGTGGTAGCCAGGCAGGTCCAGAGGAAGATACGAATGTGGTTAAGGTTGGCCTAACTGGTAGCGACTCTAAGGTTTGGAATCATGTTAAGGAGGAAGCAGCTAAGGAGGGTATAGAAATAGAATTGGTATTCTTCGACTCCTATCCACTTCCAAATGCAGCCTTGGCTGCTGGGGAAATAGATATGAATGCCTTCCAACACTATATATATCTTGAGAAAGAGATGGAACAACACGGCTATGACCTAACGGTTATAGGAGAAACTGTATTGGCACCTTTAGGGATCTATTCAAATCAACTTGAAAGTTTAGATGAATTAGAAGATGGTTCAAAAATAGTTATACCTGATGACGTAACAAATGGGGGCAGGGCCCTTCTACTACTTGAAGCCAATGGCCTTATTAAGTTGGATCCAGCTGCTGGCTTAACTCCAACCCTAAAGGATATAGTAGATAATCCTAGAAACTTTGAGATTATCGAATTATCAGCCACTAACATCCCTGCATCCTTACAAGAAGTACCTATAGCAGTAATTAACTCAGGAGTGGCAAGGGATGCTGGTTTAATTCCAACACAAGACGCCTTAGTATTGGAAGAAGCAACAGAAGGAGAGAATCCATACGTAAATATAATAGTAGTTAGAACAGAAGATAAGGACAATGAAGTCTATAAGAGGATAGTTGAAATATACCAAACTGACGAGACTAAGAAGGTAATCGAGGAAGATTCTAAGGGTTCATCAATTCCAGTTTGGTAAAATAAGAATAGAGGACTTTTGTAGATTGTTTATAATCTATGAAAAGTCCTCTTTTATTTGTTGATAAAATATTATAAATGTGGACATGGTGTGGATAAGTTGTTGATAAGTTGGATAATTTGTGGATAAATCAAAAATAATATAAACACGTTGAATACTTTATAAAATTTAGGGTATCTAATAAAAATGTGATTTTAACTATAAGAAGGCTTGAATATTGACAAATGGGGAAAAATGGTATAATATAAAATATTGTCCTTAAATCGGCTAATATTAGAGTTAGAGCTATTTAGAATGCTTCTTTATGAAGCATTTTTTAGGGTTTGATTAAGTAGTTAGTTTTCCAAAAGCTAGGAATAGGAGGATTTTTATGAAGCAATTATTGCCTTATATGAGAAAATATGCACTTTATGCTATCCTCTGTCCAATTCTTATGATTCTGGAGGTATTTGCAGATATTGCAGTACCCTACCTTATGTCTAGGATTGTGGATGTGGGTATAGTAAATAGTGATGTAGATTACGTTTTAAAGGTTGGATTAATCATGATCCTAGCTTCCTTGCTAGGAATGTTGTTTGGAGGTTTAAGTTCTTATGCAGGAGCAAGGGCAGGCTATGGCTTTGCTGCAGAAATTAGGTCCAAGACCTTTAAAAAGGTTCAGGAATTTACCTTTGCAAACCTAGATGAATTTTCCGTCTCTTCACTGATTACTAGGCTTACAAATGACTGTAACACCATCGGCCAGGTAACCATGATGAGCCTACGTATGGCGGTAAGGGCACCCTTTATGATGGTCTTTGCCTTAATTATGTCCTTTACCATCAATCCATCCTTGGCCAGGGTATTTATGGTATCTATCCCCTTAACTGCCATTTTAATTATCCTAGTTCTTACTAAGGCCAGACCCCTTTTTATGAAGTTTCAAACTAGGGTAGATAGGGTTAATGCCATAATAAAGGAAAACTTAGCGGGGATTAGGGTTGTTAAGTCCTTCAATAGGCAGGAATATGAGGAAAAGAGGTTTAAAAAGAGGAACGACGCTCTTAGGGATACGGCCTTAAAGGCCATATCCACCGTAATCTTTGTAATGCCCCTTTTAAATCTAATAATCTACGGCACCATCATAGCCGTCTTGTGGTTTGGAGGGAATCAGGTTGTTGCAGGTGCCATGGGTAGGGGAGAACTCATTTCCTTTATAACCTATATAACCCAGGTTATGATGTCCCTAATGATGATATCCATGTTCTTCATGCAGCTCTTAAGGGGGATAGCATCTAAGGATAGGATTTTAGAGGTTTGGAATACGGAGCCTGAAATTAAGGAAATAGAAAGGCCTATTTCAGAGCCTAAAGATGGGTCTATAGAATTTAAAAATGTATACTTTAAATATCCGGCCAGCAAGGAATATACCCTGAAGGATATAAATTTAAAGATAGATTCAGGGGAAGTAATAGGAATTATAGGTTCCACAGGCTCTTCTAAGTCCACCCTAGTTCAGCTGATACCCAGGTTGTATGATGCAACTGAGGGAAGTGTATTAGTTGGTGGAAGGAATGTTAAGGACTATTCCTTGAAGGGTTTAAGGGATAGTGTAGCCTTTGTATTGCAGAAAAATACCCTCTTTTCAGGTACCATCCGTGAAAATATGAAGTGGGGAAATGAAAATGCAACAGATGAAATGATCATTGAAGCTCTTAAACTAGCCCAGGCCTGGGAGTTCGTTTCAAAATATGAAGATGGCCTTGACCATATTGTAGAGCAGGGCGGTAGCAATTTTTCTGGTGGGCAGAAACAGAGGCTGACCATAGCTAGGGCCTTGTTAAAGGAACCTAAGATAATTATCTTAGACGATTCTACCTCAGCTGTAGATATGACTACGGATGCAAAGATCCAGCAGGCCTTTAAAAATCTGGGGGATTTAACTACCATTATAATCGCCCAGCGGATTTCATCTATACAACATGCCGATAGGATTATTGTTATGAATGAAGGCCAGATTGAATCCATAGGAGACCATGAAAGTTTATTAAAGACATCGGCTATATATAGGGAGATATATGAATCTCAGGAGAAAGGAGTGATAAGAGAATGAGCCGTAAAAAAATCCAATTT
Organism: Tissierellia bacterium; assembly: GCA_012521625.1. Taxonomy (GTDB): domain Bacteria; phylum Bacillota; class Clostridia; order Tissierellales; family Tissierellaceae; genus JAAYTL01. Next base: position 6,313 of record JAAYLY010000207.1, read on the forward strand.
AAACCCAATGACCCTAAAAGGACCTTGATGAGGCTATTTAGCTACTTTAAATACAATAAAGTTCTATTTTTTGGCGGTATCTTCTCAATCATCCTTTCTGCCATAGCTCGAATAGGAAGTAACTCCATGTTAAGCCCCATCATCGATACCCTGGTGGTGGATCATGACAGGGCTTTATTTATAAGATACATCATGATTATGGTGGGTTTGGTGGTAACCATCTCAATTAGCCAGTATATAGGAGATCTTTCCATGGCCAGACTTGCCCAGAAGACTATCCATAAGATACGGGAGGATATGTTCTCCCATATGGAAAAGCTACCTATTCCCTTTTTCGATAGGCATGCCCATGGGGAGTTAATGTCCACCTTTACCAACGATGTGGATATATTGAATCAATCCTTAGAGCAAAGCCTATCCCAGATTGTCATATCCGTAATAACGGTTATAGGAACCTTTATTATGATGGTCTATATAAGCCCCCTATTAACTTCAATAGTTGTCTTTATGCTGGTGGTCATGTTAGTTTCTGTAAGAATTATTGGAAAGAGGTCCACTAGGTTTTTTAGAAACCAACAGGCCCAGCTGGCTGAAATGAACGGCTATATTGAGGAGATGATGACTGGGCAAAAAGTAGTTAAGGTATTTAATTATGAAGACCGGGCCATAGAGGAGTTTGAAAAGAGGAATGAGGAATTGAGGAAGGCCAGTACTAATGCTGCCACCTTTGGGGTAATGATAATGCCTATTATGGGAAATCTATCCTTCATCTTATATGGGCTGGTGGCAATGGTGGGAGCCTACTTTGCAATACAAGGCAGGGTCAGTGTGGGTAATATAGCAGCCTTCCTACAATTTACCAGGTCTATCTCCAGGCCTATAACTACCGTATCCAACCAGTTAAACACCCTATTTGCAGCCTTGGCAGGTGCTGAAAGGATATTTAACATCTTAGATGAAGAGGTTGAGCTGGATGAGGGAGATGTGGAGCTGGTAGAAAGGGAAGGGAAATCCTACTGGAAGGTTCCTAAGGAAGATGGGACCTATGATTATGTAGCAGTACAAGGCCATATAGTATTTGATAATGTGGACTTTGGCTATGTAAAGGGGAAGAAGACCCTAAAAAATATAAACTTATATGCTAAACCTGGGCAAAAGATAGCCTTCGTTGGTTCCACTGGGGCAGGAAAGACTACTATTACAAATCTGATCAATAGGTTTTACGAGATCGATGAGGGTACAATCTATTATGACGGTATAGATATAAGAAGGATTAAGAAACATGATTTAAGGAGTACCATGAGTATAGTTCTACAGGACGTCCATCTATTTGAAGGTACTGTAGGGGATAATATAAGGTACGGTAGGTTAGATGCTACAGATGAAGAAATTATTGAAGCAGCCAAATTAGCTAATGCCCATTACTTTATTAAAAACCTACCCCAGGGTTATGATACCATGCTTTCAGTAGATGGTGGCAACCTATCCCAGGGTGAGAGGCAGCTGCTTTCAATAGCAAGGGCTGCTGTGGCCAATCCCACCATCCTCATATTAGATGAGGCTACTTCTTCCATAGATACTAGGACTGAGAAGCTAATTGCAGAGGGTATGGATAAGTTGATGGAAGGTAGGACCACCTTCGTCATTGCCCATAGGTTGTCTACCGTTAGGGATTCCGATGCCATAATAGTATTGGAAAAGGGTGAGATAATCGAGCGGGGAGACCACGAGGACCTTATGAACCAGAAGGGCAGATACTATGCCTTAAATACTGGAGCTATTGAATTAGAATAAAAAAACACAGGATTTATCCTGTGTTTTTTATTTCTTATGCTTTTTTAACAAACTCAGACTTAAGCTTCATACCGCCGATACCTTCGATTTTACAATCTATATCATGGTCCCCATCTATTAGGCGGATATTCTTTACCTTAGTACCCTTTTTAACTACTAAGGAACTACCCTTTACCTTTAAATCCTTTATTACGATAACCGTATCCCCATCATTTAGGATGTTACCATGGGCATCCTTATAAACCTTCTCCCTACTTTCGGCTTCCCCTTGATTTTCTAATGTCCATTCATAGGCGCATTCAGGACATATTAATAAAAAGCCGTCCTCATATGTATATTCTGAGTCACACTGGGGACAATTGGGTAATTTAAACATTATTTTTCCTCCATTCTATAAATTTAAGCCAATCCTTTTATCAGTTCAAAATCATATCATAAAAGGGTCCTAAAGACAAATTGGAGGATGATTTGGGTTAAGCTAGGGCAATAAATAGGAAGGATAGCCAGCAGCCCCTTTGGAGGTTGGGAGGGAGGTTAGTAGGGGCCTACTATCTATTAGAAGGATCTAGATTATCACATTAAATTTGTAAAGGCCGATTCATTAGCTGTTAATTTATAAGCAATCTATGATATAATAATAAAATGTTGTGATAGTCTATATATTTATAGAGAATTTAGATTTTAAATTTGGGGGTAAAGAATATGTTTCTAATAGAAATACTTAAAGCCGTATTTTTAGGAATAGTAGAGGGTATCACGGAATGGCTGCCCATTAGCAGCACAGGCCATATGATTTTAGTGGAGGAGTTTATACAGTTAAATGCTTCAGAGGCCTTTAAGGAAATGTTCTTTGTAGTTATACAGCTAGGGGCCATCATGGCAGTAGTACTCTTGTATTTTAATAAGTTAAACCCCTTTTCACCCAGTAAAAGCCTCAGGGAAAAAAAGGAGACCATGTCCATCTGGTATAAGGTTATAGTAGGGGTTATCCCAGCTGGGGTATTTGGGATACTCTTTGATGACTGGCTAAATGAAAACTTTTATAATTACATAACTGTAGCCTTTACCCTAGTATTATATGGAATCTTATTTATAATCATTGAGAACCGCAACAAGGGTAGGAGGCCAATAATTAATGATTTACGCCAGCTAAGCTATAAAACCGCCTTCTTAATCGGGGTTTTTCAAGTCTTAGCCCTAATACCTGGTACTTCCAGGTCAGGAGCCACCATCTTAGGGGGAATAATCCTAGGAACTTCCAGACATATTGCAGCGGAGTTTTCCTTCTTCCTATCCATACCAGTAATGTTTGGAGCCAGCGCATTAAAGCTATTAAAGTTTGGTTTTCATTTTACCAGGTTAGAACTTAGTATATTGTTGACTGGGATGATAGTAGCCTTTGTGGTATCCCTAATAGCAATTAAATTC
>JAAYLY010000208.1 GCA_012521625.1 Tissierellia bacterium
AAAAAACTAGATGTTACCCATACTCTCCTTATAAATAGGATTAAGAAATATGAGATTTCAGAAGATGAGTGGAAGTATTCATCCTAAGCCCTTAACCCTTTAGGGTTAAAATATATAAATATTAAAGGAGGCGTAAGTATGAAGGATTTAAACAAACCAAAAGCTAATGGCTTAGCACTTATTCCATTTCTAATCTTCCTAGTCATCTATCTAGGAACTGGTATCGTACTTCAGGCCCAGGGTGTAGAAATGGCATTCTACCAACTTCCTGCACCAATTGCTGCACTTATTGCTATCATCTTTGCATTCATAATGTCTAAGGGTTCTATGGATGAGAAGTTTGAAACCTTTTTAAGGGGTTGTGGTGATGAAAACATCATCATCATGTGTATCATCTATATTTTAGCTGGTGCCTTTTCAACAGTATCTGGTGCCATGGGTGGGGTAGATTCAACTGTAAACTTTGCACTTTCCATTATTCCACCCCAGTACATTACGGCAGGTATATTTATTATAGCTTGCTTTATTTCCTTGGCTACAGGTACATCAGTAGGAACCATAGTTGCAGTAGGACCAATTGCAGTAGGTTTAGCTGAAAAAGCTGGACTGAATATGGCCTTAGTAATTGCATCCTTAATTGGAGGAGCCATGTTTGGCGACAACTTATCAATTATCTCAGATACCACCATAGCTGCAACTAGAACACAAAACGTAGAGATGAGAGATAAGTTTAGGTTGAACTTTTTAATGGCTTTACCAGCAGCTATATTGAGTGTAATCGTACTACTTATTATCGGAAAGCCAGATATAGTAGTGGCTGGAGAAACTTATACTTATAATGTGGTTAAGATACTACCATATCTTTTAGTTTTAATAGCTGCTTTAGCCGGAGTAAACGTCTTTGTAGTATTAACTGCTGGTATAATCGCATCTGGTGCAATCGGATTAGCCTATGGAGACTTTGGACTAATAGAATTAGGGCAGCTAATCTATGATGGATTTGTGGGTATGTTTGAGATATTCTTACTATCCATGCTTATCGGTGGCTTAGCTAAGATGGTGGAAAGGGATGGAGGAGTTCAATGGCTGCTTGATAAGATTAGGGGAATGATCAAGGGTAGATCTTCAGCAGAAATTGGTATATCAGCTCTAGTATCTCTGGTTGACTGTGCAACAGCCAACAATACTGTTGCTATAATCATCTCAGGTCCAATAGCTAAGGAGATTAGTACTGAATACAAGGTAGACCCTAGGAGATCAGCTTCCTTGCTTGATTCCTTCTCTTGTGTATTCCAAGGTCTAATTCCTTACGGAGCACAAATGTTAATAGCCATAGGATTTACAAATGGTGCCGTATCACCACTAGAAGTAATTCCTAAGATGTGGTATGTATTCTTCCTAGCCATATTCGCCATAGTTTCTATCTTCGTACCATTTACCGACAATGTTATTAAGAAGGACCCATGGAACTTTGAACATGATAAGCCTATGAGTAAGTTGGCTGATACTGTTAAACAATAGTAGGATGTTTCTTGTTATATTAAAAGGGGGGCTATTATGGATAAGGAAAAATTAAACATGATGGATTTTTCTACTAGGGCAATCCATGCTGGGTATGAGAAAAATCAATATGGTGCCCTGGCAACTCCAATCTATCAAACTTCAACCTTCATCTTTGATTCTGCTGAACAAGGGGGTAGGAGGTTCGCCCTAGAAGAGGAAGGCTATATCTATACTAGGCTTGGTAACCCAACTACTACACAGCTGGAAGCTAAAATTGCCAACCTAGAAGGTGGAGAGGCAGCTCTAGCTACAGCATCTGGAATGGGTGCCATAACATCAGCTATTTGGAGTAATGTAGAGGCAGGAGACCATATTGTAGCGGCAAAAACCCTATATGGATGTACCTTTGCATATCTAAACCATGGCTTAAGTAGATTCGGTGTAGAGGTAACCTTCGTAGATACCTCAGACCCGGAAAATGTAAGGAAGGCAATGAAGGATAATACTAAGATCGTATATCTGGAAACACCAGCCAATCCTAATATGCTCATAAGCGATATAGAAGCCATATCAAATATAGCCCATGAGAAGGAAGGCTGTATAGTAATAGTAGACAATACTTATAATACACCATACCTACAAAGACCCCTAGAGCTAGGAGCAGATCTGGTAGTCCACTCAGCTACTAAATATTTAAACGGCCATGGAGACGTAATAGCAGGCTTTGTAGTAGGTTCAGAGGAGTTGGTAAGCCAGGCTAGATTATTTGGAGTTAAGGATATGACAGGTGCTGTCCTAAGCCCCTTTGATTCTTATTTAATCCTTAGGGGAATGAAAACTCTAAACTTAAGGATGGAAAGGCACTGTGAAAATGCTCAGAAGGTGGCAGAATTTCTTGAGTCCCATCCGGCAGTGGAAGTAGTATATTATCCTGGCCTTAAGTCCTTCCCACAATATGAACTGGCTAAGAGGCAGATGAAGCTGCCAGGGGCCATGATGGCCTTTGAGCTAAAGGGAGGATTAGAAGCAGGAAGGCAATTGATGAATACTGTAGAACTATGCACCCTTGCAGTCAGCCTAGGAGATTGTGAAACACTTATCCAGCATCCTGCCAGCATGACCCACTCCCCATATACACCAGAGGAAAGGGCGGCCAGCGGTATTTCAGAAGGTCTAGTTAGGCTTTCCGTAGGTCTGGAGGCTGCAGAAGATATAATTCAGGATTTAAAGGAAGCCTTAGATATGTTAATATAAG
>JAAYLY010000209.1 GCA_012521625.1 Tissierellia bacterium
AAAATGGTATCGATATAATCAGGATCTTCGATGCCTTAAATGATGTAAGGAATTTAAAGACTGCAATTGAGGCCACAAAGAAATATGGTGGACATGCACAAGGGGCCATGTCCTATACAGTAAGCCCAGTCCATAATACTAAATATTATGTGGACTTAGCGGTAGAGATGCAAAATATGGGTGTAGATTCCATTTGTATAAAGGACATGTCTGGAATTTTACTACCCTATGCTGCAGAAGAATTAGTTAGGGAATTAAAGAAGGTAATCGATTTACCTATTGAGGTACACTCACACTTCACCAGTGGTGTTGCAAATCAAACTTACCTAAAGGCCATAGAAGCAGGGGCTGACATTATAGATACTGCAATATCACCCTTAGGAAATGGAACTTCACAGCCTGCTACTGAACCTATGATTGCATCTCTGCAGGGTTCCCCATATTATCCAGATGATATAAATATGGATATTTTGATGGAAGTTTCAGAATACTTTAAGGAATTGAGACAAAAATACCAGGAGCAAGGCCTGCTGGATCCAAAGGTTTTAGATGTTGAAGTAAATACACTGATCTATCAAGTGCCTGGAGGTATGTTATCTAATCTAGTTTCTCAGCTGAAAAGTCAGAATGCAGAGGATAGATTCCAAGAAGTATTGAGTGAAGTGCCAAGGGTAAGGGAGGATTTAGGCTATCCACCATTGGTAACTCCACTAAGCCAGATGGTTGGCACCCAGGCCGCTGCTGGTATGTTATTAAATTACTTTGGTGGATAGGTTTCAACTACTATCCACTTGGAAAAACCTATGCATTTTTGGGAGCATAGGTTTCTTTTGTTTATACATCTATATTGCTTTTTTCCTATTTTTTGATAAAATTTCCTCATTAGGAATATTTAAGTTGTACTAATAGCTATACTAATTTTTAGTCTATAAATCCAATACTAATTTTACTATATTAAATTTTAGGTGAAGAAAATGAAAAAAATTTTAAGTCTTATTCTAGTGATAAGCATAAGCCTATTTTTCCTGGCATTTTCCATAGAGATAAATTCCTATAATAAAAACTATTATCTTAGATCCTATGAAAAACACGGCGTTTATGATGTTACTAAAAGATCAGAAGAGGATTTAAGCGTCATTACAAATGATATTATCTCCTACTTAAAGGGCCATGGTGGTGATGAACTCCTAACTCCTCATTTTAACGAAAGGGAAGTACTCCACATGAGGGATGTGCAGGACCTATTCAACCTAGCCAGAACCATCAAGTATATAAGTTTTCTTGTATCACTAGCTATTATCTTCCTATTCTTATATAGGAAGGAATATATAAGCCTAGGTAGGACCTTGTTTTATGGGCCCTTCTTCTTATATTTTCTCTTAATCCTTTTAGCTATACTAGCATCCAAAGATTTTACTAAATACTTTACCTATTTCCACCTGGTCTTTTTCGATAACGACCTTTGGATCTTAGACCCTAGAACTGACCTGATGATCCAAATGCTACCAGAAGCTTTTTTTATGGGGATGGCCTTAAGGATCCTGTTATCTTTCCTAGTATTTTTGTCAATAATCCAAATAATTGGCAAAATATATGAAAGAAGGGGTCTGAAAAGCTATGAAAACCTTAGTGGAGAGATTAAGGGAAATATCTTTAAAAAACAATAGAAATAGGATTTTAAAAAATTACTATTCTAAGGAATTGAAAAAGGGCAAAACCCACAGGGCGTCAATTTTGGACAAAGCCCTCCTATACCTCCTTATGTACCTAATAATAAATTATATACTTCTTATATATACCAACAGACTATTGCCATCTATCTTGATTTCTGCCCTACTGATCTATTTTATCATGCTAGTAAATGCTTATTTTTCTAATAAATTTAAAAGTAAGAAGATTAGGGAGATAAATGAGGAATTGAAGAAGAAAAAATTGATTAGGGAGTTTTCTGACCTTAATAGAAAAGAATTGGTGGACTTTATTAAAAATATGCTGGAAGAATATTACCATAGCAAAATTGAAAAGGGAGAGGAGCCCTTAGACCTAATTCTGGAAAAAGATGGGGACCTATTTGGTATCAAATGTATTAGGGTCAGCAATATGGAGGATAGGATAGGTACCAGGGAAGTGGAGCTATTTAGCAGGGAGATGAAAGCTCTAAATTTAAGCAATGGCATATTAATTACAAATACTGAATTTAGTGATGGCTTACAGGCTGGCAACAATATAATCCTCATAGGCTTTAATAATATAATAGATATTTTAAAGGAAATTGGTAAATATCCTTCCGATGAAGAAATTGAGGATTATATAGTAGATAGGTTTGTAGACAGGCGAAACTCTATAAAAAGCCAGATTAAGGACTTTAATAAGAAGAAGATTATTCAACTTTACGGTTTATGTGCAATATTTTATTTACTTTCCTACTTTATTTCTTTTCCAAGATATTATAAAATAATGGCTGTGTTATCTTTTTTGATTGCATCCCTAGTAGCTGGGTATAAAATTACGGAATATATTAAGCTAAAGGATAGCTTTAATATAGATAAAAGTCAATAATTATTTAAGCACAGAGTAGGTAAAAAGCGTTAAGTGTTAAAGGATGGGAAGTTGCCTTTAAACGAAAGAATGTATATACATTCTGCGATTTTTTACCGCATCCGCTGTCAAATTAGAGAAGTCTCTTTTCTAAGATGGCAGGATCTGTTGCTATCGTGAAAGGAGGATTTTTATGTTTACAAGAAGAAGGTTAGGGACCAGCTTTAAGACCAAGACCCTAGTTAGGGCAGGATTTTTGACAGCCCTATCTATAGTCTTTACACGCTTTCTATCAGTCATGATACCCATAAGTGGTTTTCCAGCCATCAGGGTTAGCTTTGGTAGCATTCCCATAGTCATATCCGGCCTTTTCTTCGGACCTGCTATAGGAGGACTTACAGGTGCAGCTGCCGATTTAGTGGGGGTCCTGATAAATCCTATGGGAACTTACCACCCAGGATTCACCCTAAGTTCCATCTTAGACGGAGTAATTCCTGGTCTAATGGCTATGTCCTTTAGAAAAAGGCCTAAGGCTGGTAGGTATTTTAGCTTTAGAAGGATTTTAGCTGTAGAATTTATCTTAAGTCTAATAAATTCTACTATATTAAATACCCTATGGCTTAGCCAATTATTTGGGACGGCCTATATGGTCCTATTGCCTGCTAGGTTGCTAAATGCTGCAGCTAAACTACCAATACACACTGTAATAGTATTTACCGTGATTAGGTATTTAAGTAGATTTATTGAAGATTAAATTAATTAATCCTAGGTATTTGATTTTAAGTAATTTAAGTATATAATAGATATAAGTGTAAAATTTGACAATTTAGGAGGAATTTCAATGAAAAAAACATTACCAATAGCTTTATCCAATAGACACATTCATTTAAGTCAAGAGCATTTAGATATATTATTTGGAGAAGGATATGAGCTAACTAAGGTTAAAGACCTTTCTCAACCTGGCCAATTTGCTTGTGAGGAAAAGGTAGACGTTGAAGGACCTAGGGGTACTATTAAGGGAGTTAGGGTACTAGGACCAGTTAGACCTGAAACTCAATTTGAACTTTCAGTATCCGACTGCTTTAAATTAGGAGTTGAGCCTGTAATTAGAAACTCAGGTGAAATCGAAGGTACTCCAGGAGCTAAGATAATAGGTCCTAAGGGAGAAGTAGAAATAGACAAGGGTGTAATTGTAGCTGCAAGACACATTCATATGCATACTTCAGATGCTGAAGAATTTGGAGTTAAGGATAAGGATGTGGTAAGCATTAAGGTTGAGGGACCAAGAGGCTTAACCTTCGACAACGTATTAGTTAGGGTAAGCGAAAAATACGCTTTAGAAATGCACGTTGACATCGAGGAAGGAAATGCAGCTGGGGTTAAGAACGGAGATATGGTAGAACTTATAAATAGGTGATCTCTTATGAAGCTTAATTCAATGATAGATCATACCCTATTAAAGGCTGATACCAATAAGGAGGCCATAATCTCCTTATGTGAAGAGGCTAAAAGATATAAATTTGCTGCCGTCTGTGTAAACCCCTACTATGTCTCCCTTTGTAGGGAAATCCTTAAGGGTAGCGGAGTGAAGGTGGCAACGGTAGTTGGCTTTCCACTGGGTGCCAATACTAAGGATGTTAAGGCCTATGAGACAAGGAGGGCCGTTGAAGATGGAGCCGACGAACTAGATATGGTTCTAAATATAGCTGCCTTAAAGAATAAGGAATACCAAGTGGTTAAGGAGGATATTAAGGCAGTAGTTGAGGCAGCCGGGGGAAGGATAGTAAAGGTCATCCTAGAGACTTGCCTTTTAAATGAAGAGGAAAAAATCAAGGCCTGCCAGTTAGCCTTAGAGGCAGGAGCTGATTTTGTAAAGACATCTACAGGCTTTAGTACTGCTGGAGCCAGTGTTGAAGATGTTAAGTTGATGAAATCAGTAGTTGGAGATAGGATGGAAGTTAAGGCCTCAGGTGGCATAAGGGATTATGAAACTGCTATGAAGATGATAGAGGCAGGAGCCAGTAGGATTGGTACCAGCTCTGGTATAAAAATTGTAGAAGGAAGATAAAGGGCAACTTGTTTGCCCTTTTTTTATCTATAGCCTTTTATTTCTCTTTCAAAAAAATTAGTAGTTATAAAATTTTTCAAAAGAGAAAAGCTATTAGTGGGAGGGATATGATGAAGAGGATATTAATGGTAGTTTTACTCATATCAATACTTTCATTAATGGCTTGCTCAAACAGCTACAATATGGATACGGTAGATGGTAAGAAGGATTTAGTAGAAGTAAATATACAGGATAGGGAACTTCTAACAAGGTCTGAAGATATATCCGACCTGGTAGTTGAGCTTTACGGCATAGATGATGCAACTACTATAGTATTTAACCAGGAGGCCTATATAGCCATAAAAATGGGATATGGGCAGCAGTCTACAGAGTATCTAAAGGACACCATCATACATCAGGTTAAGGAAAAGGATCCCTTAATAGAAGAAGTCTATATATCTACCGATCCTAAGATCTTTAAGGAGATCGATGATGTGATATTTAACCTCTTGCAAGGACAAAGCTACGACAGGCAGGTTAAGAAGATCAATAAAATCGGCGAAAAAATCAAAAAATAACCTTCATTAAACCCATTTATATGGGTTTTATTTTTATAAGTGGCAGGAAGCTATTGGCAAATTTATAATAGATGATAGGTAAAACTTTTATAGTCCTTTAGAAAGCTTTGCCAAAAAGACCTTATCTATTATAATAGATGATAGGATTTAAAGCTGAATTTAATTGGGGGATCCATATTGGAAATAAGTTGTAAATAAATGGGTATAGTAAACATATATTTAAAGGAGGTAAGCCATGGCACTGAAATCGGAAAGAATTAAATTAGCAGATGGAATATATCTCAATCTAATAAATGAAGATAAGTTTAAGTCTAATTTATTAAGCTTCTATATAATCAGGCCTTTATCTAGGAGTGAGGTAACTAAAAATACCCTTATGTCCCTGGTTTTAAAGAGGGCAAATAAAAATTACCCAACTAGCATGGAGCTGGAAAAGAAGTTGGAGGAATTATATGGTTCCAACTTAAGCTTAGGTATTAATAAGAGGGGCGAAAGACAGGTAATAAGGTTCACCATGGAATGGGCTAAGAGTAGCTATGTAGGTGAAGAATATGACGGTGAAGTTATTGGAATCCTAAAGGATATGCTTTTTAATCCAGTCTTAGAAGGTGGGGCCTTTTTAAAAAGCCATGTGGACCAGGAAAGGGAAAATTTAAGGAAGAGGATAGAAAATAAGATAAACGATAAGGGCAGCTATGCCATTGAAAGATGTATTGAATCCATGTGCAATAATGAAAGATATGGAATCTATCCCTTAGGATATGTTGAGGATCTAGATGAAATAGATGAAAGGCTATTATATGAACACTATAAGGATATAATTAGGACTAGTCCTATTGAAATCCTTTATGTAGGCCGAGTAGACCATAGGATCGTAGAAGCTATTAAGAAAGACCTAAATATGGAAAGGGATGAGGTCATCACCATCCCTGAGGATGTATTAATAGATTCGGTACAGACTAAGAATATGGTTATAGATGAGATGGACGTAAATCAGGGTAAGCTGGTTATAGGTTATAGGGCTGGAATCCATCACCAGGATTCCTTGTACAACCCATTATTGATAGCCAGCGATATCTTAGGTGGTGGACCTAATTCTAAATTGTTTAAAAATGTTAGGGAAAAGGAAAGCCTAGCCTACTATATTAGCTCCACCATCTATAAGTATAAATCCATTATGTTAATCGATAGCGGTATCAATTTCGATGATTTTGATAAGACCTGTGAGATAATAAATCAGCAGCTGGAGGAATTAAAGGCTGGTCAGTTCACTGAAGAGGATATAGCCAAATCGGTAAAATCCATAGTTACCAATACGGAATCCATTAGGGACAGTATATTTCTAATTTCTGAATTCTTCTTCAGTCAAATATTATCTCAGGATAGGAGGACTTTAGAAGAGGTTATAGAAGACTTTAAGAAGGTTTCTAAGGAAGAAATTGTGGAAGCGGCCAATAGGTTGAAGATAGATACCATCTACTTTATGAGAAATAAGACTAAATAGCATGAGGTGATTCCATGAGTTACAAAGAAATATATAATGAGACTATAGATGAAAGGATATTGACCACAGTCTCCAATAACGGGATAAAGATATTTTTTATGCCTAAGAAGGGCTATACTAGGAAATATGCTGTCTTTAGCACCGATTACGGTTCCATAGATAATGTCTTTGTCCCCCTAGGGGAGAAGGAGAAAATAGAGGTACCTGAAGGTATTGCCCACTTTTTAGAGCATAAGCTCTTTGAAGAGGAGGAGGCCAACATCTTTGAGGAGTTTTCCAACATAGGAGCCCAGGTTAATGCCTACACCAATTTTACCCAAACTTCTTATCTCTTCTATTCAACGGACAATTTCTATGAAGGCTTGGAACTGTTGATAAGGTTTGTTCAAAATCCCTACTTGACGGAGGAAAATGTAGAGAAGGAAAAGGGCATCATAGCCCAGGAGATCAGGATGTATGAGGATAATCCCAACTGGAAGGTCTACTTTAATCTCTTAAGGGCAATGTACCACCAGCACCCCGTTAGGATCGATATAGCTGGTACCGTTGAAAGTATCAATGCCATCACTAAGGACATTCTATATAAGACCTACAATACCTTCTACAATCCTTCCAATATGGTACTTTTTGTCATAGGGGACCTATCCTTCTATGAACTAGTTAGGGTAGTCAATGAGGCAGAGAAAAAGTTTGACCATGTGTCAGACGAAATCCTCCGCTTCTTGCCTGAAGAACCAGATAGAATCAAGGAAAGGATTGTGGAAGAAAAGATGATGACCTCCATGCCAATATTCACCATGGGCTTTAAGGACAGGGATGTTGGATACAAGGGCAAGGAAATGATAAAGAAGGATGTAGTTACCAACCTTATCTTAGATATGCTATTCGGTGAAAGTACTAACTTCTATAATGAACTTTATGAAGAAGGATTAATAGATGGTAGTTTTGGAGCCTACTTTAGCTGTAAAGAAAGCTACGGCCATTCCATAATAGGAGGCCAGTCCAATGAGCCTGAAAAGGTTTATGAAAGGGTATTAGGCTTACTTAAACTACCAGCTGAAGAACTCCTAAAGGAGGAGGACTTTATCAGGCTTAAGAAGAATGAACTGGGCAACTTCCTTTTAGGTATGAACTCCATAGAGTTTATTGCCAATAATTTTACGGACCTATATTTTAGCGATTTCCTAATTACCGACTACCTAGAACTTTTAAAAGAAATCCAGTACCAGGATATAATAGATAGGTTTAATTTCCATTTTAAGGAGGATAACCTATCCCTATCCATCATTAGACCCTTATAAGAAAAAAGATTGAGAGGCGGAAAACTATGAATCCAGTAGCGTTTGAAATCTTCGGACTAGAAATAAGATGGTACGGCATATTTATTGCCACTGCCTTTTTGGTAGGAACCCTAATAGCCCTCAGGGAGGCCAGGAGGAGGGGGATGGACGAGGAGTTGATAATAGACCTATTACTCTTTGCCGTCCCGGCAGCCTTAATTGGTGCCAGGCTACACTATGTTATCTTTAGCTGGGATCTTTATAGGGATAACCCTATGGAGGTCTTCAACATCAGAGGCGGTGGACTAGCTATCCATGGGGGCATAATAGCAGCTGTGCTAGTAGGAATCATCTTTAGTAGAGTTAGGGGGGTAAGCTTTTGGCAGCTGGCAGATATAGCCGCCCCCAGTATAATCCTAGGCCAGGCCATAGGAAGGTGGGGAAATTACACCAATCAGGAGGCCTACGGCAGACCTACAGACCTTCCCTGGGCCATAACAATAAATGGGGAAAGGGTTCATCCAACCTTCTTTTATGAATCCCTATGGAATTTTTTAGTCTTCCTATTTTTACTCTGGTATAGGAAGCATAAGGCCAAAAACGATGGGGAAGTATTTTTGCTATATATAATCCTATATTCTTTAGGCCGCTTTTTCATAGAAGGCCTAAGAATAGACAGCTTGATGCTAGGTCCCATTAGGGTAGC
>JAAYLY010000210.1 GCA_012521625.1 Tissierellia bacterium
ATGGTCAGGCCTGTGCTAAGATTGAGACTATCTTGGAGGAGGCCAATGAGGGTATAAGGATTTGGAGCCTATCAGCCCTCCCCTTGGTTGAGGAGATAGAGAAAGCTACTCCTCCTAGGGTTATCTATCATAAATTAGCCTTAGAAAAGATAGTAGGCTGGGCTGAGGAGATGGATGTAGAAGGTATCTTATTGGGCTGTACCCATTTTCCTTACTTAATAGATGTCCTTACTAGAAATACTAGGATTCCAATAATCGATCCGGCTGAAAGGATGATTGAAAAGCTACGAAAATAAAGCACTCAACTTCTGGGTGCTTTTTATTTTTTCGATAGGCTAAATTTTAGTTGTATATACATATTTGTTTAGGTAGAATATATTTTGAAATATATAGAATATAAGAAGAAGTTTCCTAGGTAGTTTAGGGACCTAAGTTTTTATGGCATGAGGATTAATATGGCAAAGATAAAAGACGTGTTTGCACCAAGAGATTTAACGGAGGGTACGCCCTGGAAGAGGATAGCTGGCTTTGCCTTACCCATGCTGATTGGGAACATAGCCCAGCAACTATATAATACTGCTGACTCCATTATAGTTGGTAGATATGTAGGGGATAATGCCCTGGCGGCTGTAGGTACTGCTGGACCAATTTTACACCTCTTATTGGTATTATTTACAGGGATTTCTGTAGGTGCTGGGATCCTAGTATCACAATATTACGGTGCCAAGGATAAGGAAAAACTTTCCCAGACCATAGGGGTGTGTATAAGTTTAACTGCAATAAGCTCTCTAATAATAGCTGTTTTAGGTACTATTCTAACAAGACCCTTACTTTCTCTGCTTAATACCCCTGAAAGCATCTTTGAATGGAGTGCTGAATACCTTATAATATTCTTTTTAGGTAGTGTGGGTTTTTCCTACTATAATATCTTTGCTGGAATACTTCGAGGGCTGGGAGATTCCTTTTCTCCCCTTATATTTTTATTAGTGGCTACTGCCTTGAATATAGTCCTTGATCTGTGGTTTGTAATCGGATTTAATATGGGGGTTCCTGGTGTTGCCTTGGCAACGGTTATTGCCCAGGGTATTTCAGCTATCCTATGCTTATTCAAATTATTAAAGATGAAGGATATTTTCGACCTAAGCTGGAAGATGTTGAAGCTGGATAGGGGGTTGGCATTTAGGCTCTTAAAATTGGGCTTGCCATCGGGAGTGACACAAGCTATTTTTTCTCTAGCAATGGTCATCGTACAGTCCTTAACTAATAGTTTTGGAGAATTGGTCATAGCCACCAATGTTATTATCATGCGTATAGACGGCTTTGCCATGATGCCTAATTTTACTTTTGGAGCTGCCATGACCACCTTTACTGGCCAAAACATTGGGGCTAATAAGATGGATAGGGTTGATAAGGGTACTCAGGAAGGTGTGAAGATGGCGGTGGGGGTTTCTACCCTTATAACCCTATTGTTGCTTGTATTTGGTAGGCATATGGCTGGCTTCTTTACAGATACTCAGGAACTAATCGACTTAAGCGTCCGCATGCTTAGGATATTAGCACCAGGTTATATAGCCTTTTCCATAACCCAAACCTTATCTGGGGTAATGCGTGGTGCCGGCGATACAGTTACACCCATGTGGATCTCTTTAATCATTACTGTTTTAATCCGGGTGCCTTCAGCTTATGGTTTAGCATATTTAACACGAAGTGCGGCCTATCCCATTGGCAGACCTGAGTCGATTTTTATATCTCTATTACTGTCCTGGACCTTAGGAGCGGTTATTACTACAATCTTTTACAAGCGGGGTAGGTGGCGTGAGAATAAAGTTACCAG
>JAAYLY010000211.1 GCA_012521625.1 Tissierellia bacterium
AGTCAGCCTTTTATTGTGGTGACACACTATATCCAAATAGCTTACTTAGACTTATCTAGCCCTTTGTCAGAATTTGATATTGTCTAATTATTCGCGTTATAATATATATAGATGAGAAGAAGGAGGGATTTGCTTGATAGTAGGTATAGATATGGGTGGAACTAATATAGATGGGGTTGTCATAGAAGAGGGCAGAATAATAAAAACCATAAAGAGGCCTAGCCATAGGAAGGATGTTTTTAATACCATCTATTCTACATTAAAGGAACTTCTTAAGGATATTGATAAGGCTAAAATTAAGCGGATTAACTTGAGTACTACAGTATCTACTAATGCCATAGTTGAGGGCAAACTGGCCAAGGTAGGCATGATAATCCAGCCAGGTCCGGGTATGCCCTATGACCATCTAGCCTGTGGAGATGAAAATGCCTTCATTTCCGGCTATATCGATCACAGGGGTAAGGTAATAGAAGGGTTAAAGCTTGAAGAAATTGAAGAAATCAGCCAGGATTTTAAGAAAAAGGGCATGGAAGCCTGCGGGGTTGTGACTAAGTTTTCAACTAGGAACCCAGAGTTTGAACTTGAAATTAAGGATTTACTGAAGGAAAACTTCCATATAATAACAATGGGACATAGGATGTCTGGTAAATTAAATTTCCCCAGGAGGGTCTATACTAGCTATTTAAACTCTGCAGTATATAGTACTTTTAAAGATTTTGCCAGGAATTTAAAAAGGTCCTTGGAAGGGGAGGGTATAACTGCCCCCTTATACATTTTAAAGTCTGACGGTGGAACTATGACCCTAGCAAAAGCTGAAGAAAAGCCAGTGGAAACCATACTATCAGGTCCTGCAGCCAGCTTCATGGGCTTAACAGCCCTACTTCCAACGGATAAGGATGCAATTTTATTGGATATGGGGGGGACTACTACGGATATCTTCTTCCTGGCAGATGGGGTACCACTTTTTGAACCCTTAGGAATAAAAATCGGCAGCTATAAGACCCTAGTTAGGTCCATTTATAGCATCTCCATTGGATTAGGGGGAGATAGTAGTATCCAGCTAATAGATGGTAGGTTAAAAATAGGTCCTAGGAGGGAAGGTGCCCCCTATGCCTATGGTGGCCCTAAGGCTACCCCCACTGATGCCATGATTTCTTTAGGACTATTGCAAGGGGCTGAAGGCAGTAGGGAACGGGCTATGGAAGCCATTACTGAGTTAGGCAAGGAACTAGATTTATCCTGCCAGGAAACAGCAAGACTGATCCTAAAAACCATGGGGCAGATAATAAGAGAAAAAATCCAAAGCCTGCTGAATGAGATTAATAGCCAGCCGGTTTATACTATCAAGGAGCTACTATATGGTAAAAAGCTTAATCCCCAGCTAATAAATATCATCGGTGGACCGGCCAAGATTTTGGCAGCTATCTTGGAAGAAGAGATGGGCTTACCCTGCTATTATCCTGAAAGTTACCTGGTAGCCAATGCTGTAGGGGCAGCCTTAGCCAGGCCTACCATGGAATTAAGTATGCATGTGGACACAGCTAAAAAGCTCCTTTCCGTCCCTGAGCTGGGACTTTATGAAAGGGTTAACTCTAGCTTCAACTTGACCAAGGCAAAGGATAAGGCCTTAGAACTGATAAGGGATAGGGCTAGGGATTTAGGATACCTGTCTAAGGATATAGAGGCTGAAATAACTGAGGAGAGTAGCTTCAACATGGTAAGGGGCTTCTTTACAACTGGCAAGGATATTCGAGTTAGAGCCCAGATTACACCTGGCCTTATCCAAGAATTAAGGGGTGATGATAATGCTTAAGGCTAAAAATAAATTAGGATTAGTATTCTTCCCGGCCTTTGATTGGGCCATTAGCCCAACCCACCCTGAAAGGGAGGAAAGGCTTTTATATACACAAGATCAGATCTTTGAAGAGGGTATTGAAGATGTGGAGGGGATTGAGTTTTACAACCCCCTGGTGGCTGAAGAAAGAGATATCCAAAGGGTTCACTTCTGCGTACCAGACGTAAAGTCCAGGGTAACTGAATCCCATCTAATATCGGCAGGTGGAGTTATTAAAAGCCTTCAGCTGGTTATGGAAAAGGAAGTGGACAAAGCCTTTGCCTTAACCCGTCCACCAGGCCACCATGCCAATAGGGTAGTTTACGGGGATAGGGGATTTTGCATAATCAATATGGAGGCAGTGGCCTTGGAGAGGGTTAGGCAGGAATACGGAGACCTAAGGGTGGCCATCATAGATACAGACTGCCACCATGGTGACGGAACTCAAGATATTTACTGGAATGATAAGGATACCCTCTTTATATCCTTCCACCAGGATGGCAGGACTCTTTATCCGGGAACAGGCTTTATAGATGAGTTTGGTGGACCTGGGGGCTACGGCTATAATATAAATATTCCACTACCACCAGGTACAGGTGAGGAAGGGATCCTTTATGTCTTAGATAATGTGGTCATGCCTATCCTAGATGAATATAAGCCGGATTTGATCATAAACTCTGCCGGCCAGGATAACCATTATTCAGATCCCTTAACCAATATGAACTTTACAGCCCAGGGATATGCAGAACTAAACCGTAGGCTAAATCCTGACCTGGCTGTATTGGAAGGGGGCTATTCCATAGAAGGGGCACTGCCCTATGTAAATCTAGGCATAATTCTAGCTATGGCAGGTATGGATTACTCCAAGGTTCAAGAACCGGATTACAATAGGAAGAAGCTAAGGCAATCTAGGGATATAACGGAATATATTAAGAGCTTATCCCATGAGGTCTATAGCCGATGGAAAAAGAGGGAAGAGCTATATATAAGAAATATTAAGGGAAAGGATTATGTGGAGGAGAGAAAGCGTATATACTATGATACGGACGGAATAATGGAAAGGCAGATAAGATACTTTAAGGTTTGTGATAGCTGTGCCGGCCTAGCTACTATAGATTCTATTAGCGATACTGGCTACCAGATTTTTGCCATAACCATCCCAAGGAAGGCTTGCAAGAGCTGTATAGATGAAGCTTATAGCCTTTATAAAAATACCTCCAGCAGCAAGTACAGCCATGTATACCTCCAGGATAGGGTTAATGATGAATTTCTTGCTAAATAATACTATAAACACCCCAGCTTGTCATAGGATTATATGTAGTAAGTTTAGCAAATAAATTCCTTCCAAATGGAAGTAAGCTATAGTATAATCAATTGCAGAAAGAGTTTGAGAGAAGGTGGAAAAATGATAAAGAAGGAAGAGATTGTATATAGGTGCAAACTATCCAGTGAATTTTCTAGCTCAGATAAGGATAGCTTTATAGAGCTTTTTAATAGGGTTTTTAATCTTAATTATACTAGGGATTGGTTCGATTGGAAGTATGTTAAAAACATCTATGGGGATTCTTATATTGTCATGGCCTATCACAAGGATAAGGCTGTAGGTATTAGGGCCTTCTGGAGAAATGATATAGATGGAATTAAGTGTTTCCAACCATGTGATACGGCTGTTTTAGCTGAATATAGGGGGCTGGGCATATTTACTAAGATGTCCTTGCTGGCCCTGGAGAATACAAAGGGGGCCTTTATATATAACTTCCCTAATGAAAACTCTAGACCTGGCAATCTAAAATTAGGCTGGAAAATAGATAAGCATTTCTATTTACAACCCGTAATCAACAAGAAAAAGCTTAGGGATGAGTGTGGATATATTCAAGATGATTATTTAAATTGGAGGTTTATCCAGTCCCCAATAGGGGATTATTCATACTATGAAATAGATGGTGAGTCATACCTATTATATAAAAGGACAGAAAAAATATATTATGTATTAGGAAGGTTTAATAGTAGCTTCAACAATAAGTTTACAAAAGCGGACTTTCCACTTTTATTTAAATATTCGGCTAATAAAGGCTTTATAAATAATTTCCTGAAAAATAAGGCCACAGCCTTGTCTTTAAATAATGAGGTTAAGCTTAGCCAAAGGGTAGACATACCTATATTTAAGGCAGATTACTTTTAACTAAATTGTTTATATATTATTTGGACAGGCTATAAAGCTTGTATTATATTATAAAGAAGGAAAGAATCTATTAGGTAGAGTTCACTAAAATAAGGATAAAGGATGTGTCATTGTGGTAAAGGGAATAGTTAAAAAACTGCTAAAGTACCCTATAAAATTAGCCAATAGGCTATTTGTATATAATTATTATAAAACAAGCCCGAAAAGGGATAACTATCGAGTAGACAATATAATAGCTCCCTCAGATAGGTTGTTGGTTATTTCCCCCCATGTGGATGATGAAACCATCGGATTAGGTGCAAGCTTGATAAAAGCAAAGGAGCTGGGCCTACATATGTCCTTAGTCTATATGACCGATGGTGGTGGAAGTACCAGTGACTTATCAAGGGAAGAGTTGGTAGCGGAAAGAAAAAAGGAAGGATTAGGGGTTAAAGAATCCTATGGCTTCAATAAGGTTTATTTTCTCGATGAACCAGATGGAAATCTAAACTCAAGCAAACCTAGTCTTGTAGATAGGCTTGTGGATATTTTAGAAAGAGAAATGCCTTCTAAAGTTTTTACCCCTTTCCTTATAGATGGTCATAGGGACCATGTAGAGACTAGCCTAGCCCTTATGAGGGCAGTTGAAAGATGGGATGAGGATTTTAAAGAAATATATATGTATGAGGTAAACTGTCCTATCTATCCGGAATTAATAACGGACCTTACCACCATGGATGAAGAATTATTCCTGGAAAAGGGGCAAAAATACCAAATATTTAAGTCCCAGTGGGTAATGGGATTCGATGCTTTTAAGTTGCTGGATAGGGGAAAGGCTAAGTTACTGGAAGGTAATGATGGGGCTCAGGCTGCGGAGGTTTTTGTTAAAGCTGATCTTACTAGCCTAAAGTCCATAGAAGAGTATTTAAAGTCTATAGACTTTAAGCCCCATGCCTTTAGGCAGCTTAGCAGTGAATACAACCTCATATTAGCATTTCTGAAGAATAGGGGCAGGAAAGATGAAATAATGAGGTCGGTAAAGGAGATCTTAAGGGAAAGTAAGTCTGTAAAGATTTAAGTTTAAGAATATTTTAAATAGGGCTTTTTCTATTTTTTAATGGGCTGTTTATTTTGAAACAGCCCTTTTTTTATGCCAATGCAAAAAGTGATATATGTTAATTGGAAGTTTAAACAAGCTTAATTAAATGAGTAAATTTCATAATTTAAAAACGTTGATTTTACTAATTATGCAATTTCCTCAATTAATAATATATTAGACTTTATAAATGATATTAAAAGCTTATAAAAATAAAGGTAAGGGTTACCCTCACCTTATTTTATACTCTATGTCTATTCTTTCTTTTCATATGCTATTATATAATATTTATTTCCCAACTGGCTTTCTAACTCTTTAATCTGCATAAGCTCTTGTTCTGTCATTTTGGCAACTTTAATTTTATTATCCACCTAAATCCTCCTTTACTTTTTTATTAGTATTAGTTAAAAAGAGTTTAGTATTCTGCCCTATAGAGCTAAGTTTGATGTAAATTAAAGGAAGTTGGGTATACTTTAGGTTAAAATAACTTTTGGAAAAATTATAAAAAGACTAGCTCATATGTTATGATGAAAGTGGACAAAAACATCCGCCTACTATAATCTCCAAAAGAGGTGATACAATGAAGGTCATAATCGATAGGTTTGAGGGAAAATACGCAGTTTGTGAAAGGGAAGACTTAGAAATAATCAATATAGAAAGGGATAAAATTCCACAAGAAGCCAAAGAGGGTGATGTTTTAATAATACAGGCTGATAAAATTACTATATACAGGGATGGGACTGAACAGA
>JAAYLY010000212.1 GCA_012521625.1 Tissierellia bacterium
AGCCCCCATATTGGCTGCATCTGTAATCCCCGGGTCGATGATCCTACCGGGGGTTATATAGGTTATATAGGGACCAGAGCCGTATGAAGAAAGGACCGTGGCCCCTGCTCCTGTTACCGTCCACTGGGCTGAAAAGCTCCTTTGGGCTCCATATTCCAATGGGAATCTAAACTGCCTTTCAGCTGAACTGAAGTGGCTTGATGTGGCACAGACCACCCTATCAGCAAAACCACCTTCTACAAGCATGGCCCCCAAGGATAGGGATTCGGTCATAGTAGAGCAGGCCCCATAAAGGCCGAAGAAGGGTATGGCCAACTCCCTAGCAGCATAGCCTGATGCTACAATTTGATTTAACAAATCTCCTGCCAATAAGAAATCTATATCCTGTAAACTTAGCTGAGCCCCATCTACAGCAGCCCTAACGGCTTGTTCTTGAATTTTTCTTTCTGCCTTTTCAAAGGATTCCTCTCCCCAAAGATCATCTTCAAGGATTAGGTCAAAATAGTCCTTTAAGGGGCCATCCCCTTCCTTAGGTCCTACAATACTATAATGGCTAATGATGCTAGGGGGATTTAGTAATTTTATAGTTTGGTTTCCGATTTTCTTTAATGGCATCCTATCACCTACCCTTTAAATAAAATCGTCAAAATCCCAACTATAACCGAACTACCAATACCATAGACTAAAACTGGACCTGCTATGATAAACATCTTAGCAGCTACACCAAAGATAAAACCTTCCCTCTTAAATTCCATGGCCGGAGCCACTATGGAGTTGGCAAAGCCAGTGATAGGAACAGCAGCTCCTGCTCCACCTACTTTTCCAATCTTATCATAGACTCCTAAGCCGGTTAATAAGGATCCCAGGAATATCATAAAGATAGAACTACCCATGGAGGAGATTTCATCGTTGAAGCCACGACTTGATAAAAAATTATAGATAAACTGGGCAATAGTGCAGAAGCCACCTCCTACAAGAAAGGCTAAGATGGCATTTTTCAAATAGGTCGGTTTAGGTACCTTCCTCATGGCATACTCTTGATAATCTTTTTTATTAAAATTTTGCATATCCTAACCTCCATTTACAAATATTAACCAAAAATATAGTGAACCTGCTACTTTACCAAAGACTAAGGCATAAACTAAGTAGCTTGCTTCATCCTTTATTTTTAACTTTTTAGACATGACGGGAATTACGTTAAGCACTTCAGCCAGGGCTGAAGAAAACATCCCAGTAAAGGTTCCCATGATCAAGCCAAAGATTATTACTAGGATATTGCTAAAATTAAAAGATATATCGGTGAAATTAATGATGGAGAAAATAATTACACCAAGTGCATAGGCGTTTTGATATAACTTAACGGCCCTATGGGTTTTAGTCAATTGAACTAATCTGGGTACTATCCTTAATAGGGAGATAAAGGCTGCATATGCCCCACCCACTACAAAACCACTGCATAAGCCTACTAAAACTGCCAATATATACTTCATCCCTATCCCTCTTCAGATTTATTTAAATCATTCAAAATGTAATCTTCCATATCCTTATCATAGGCAAATAGCTCTATTTCCATAGGGCCTGGCTCCTTCTTCCTCCGTAGACTCTTACTAATTATTCGGTTGAAGAAGATGATGACACCTATACCTAAGCCGATGGAATAAGATATGGTCAAGGCATAGGGATTTGGATTCTTTATTCCAGTTAAAGTTTCATAGATAACCTCCATGGTCTTTTCCATATCCGTATCCGTATAGAAGTTAATTATTGTTAAGCCTGAGCCGATAAAGAGAATGATAAAGATGATAATAGTTTTTAACAATTTCAAGACCTTATTACTTTCTTCAGGGGACTTTACCTCTATTAATACATCCTCTGCTCCAATTACTTCTATCTCCAAGTTTGGTAGTTCCTTATCTATTTTTTCGATGATTTCTATGCTGCTAATATTCATCCAATCTTCTTCAGCCGGTGTCTTTGCTACTATAACATTTTCAACCTTACGCCTGGTTGCAGTATCCTTACAATAGACATCTGCCAAATCCTTAGCCTTGATGCTTGTATTTATATCCAAGGCAGCCTTTCCCTTTATTAGGAGAAAAACCTTCTTACTAGCCATAGTTTGCCTTTTCCTCCAGTTTCCTTACTAGTGTAGCCCTCTTAGGAGCTTCTTGGGTAGTAGATTCTTCATTGAAGGTAAAGATTATATATAGTGAAATTAAGATTAATATGGTAAGCAAGATAAAATTTTTAAGATTCTTTTGCAATTCCATTAGATCACCTCATTATAGTACTAGTATCTACAATAATTGTTATTTAATTCAAAGATATAAAAAAAAGGCATCTATCATGCCTTTTTCGCCATTGCCCTCATTTCTTCAATTATCCGCTTTTCGATTCTAGAAACTTGTACCTGTGAAATACCCAATTCCTTTGCAACTTCAGTCTGGGTCTTGTCCATAAAGTACCGAAGCATTATAACCTGTCTATCCCTAGGTTTTAATTTATTAAGCATCTCCTTTAAAAAGATATTATCTAACATATCCTCTTCTTCGTTACAATCTTCGCTGATTTTATCTATCAGATATAGAGGTGAACCATCGTCTTGATGTATTACATTATATAGATATTCAGGCTGGTAGGTAGATTCCAATGCCATGATTAACTCTTCACATTCCACATCTATTTCCTCACTGATCTCTTGAATAGTAGGTTCCCTTCCCAACCTTTTACTTAGATATTCTTCAGCCCTTTTAGCCTGTCCAGCAATCTGCTTTAGGGACCTACTTACCTTAATGAGTCCATCATCTCTTAAAAACCTCTTTATCTCCCCTATGATCATAGGTACTGCATAGGTAGAAAATTTTACATTAAAGGAAGTTTCAAATTTATCTATAGCCTTTAATAATCCTATACTCCCAATTTGGAACAGATCATCTACTTCATAACCCCTATTCATAAAGCCCTTAAGTACAGACCTAATAAGGCCTAAATTACTTTCCACCAGTATACTTCTAGCTTCCTTATCTCCCTCTTGGGCTAATTTAATCAATTCTATAGTCTCCTCATGGGATAGGATTCCTTTTGAAGCATCAGCGACTGTCATAATCATCGCTCCTTATCTGAGACCTTCTTAATTTGCTTGGTCATCTTAACTACAGTACCCTCACCTTTTTTACTTTCTACTACTAAGGAATCCATAAATGTCTCCATAACAGTAAATCCCATTCCGGACCTTTCCAGATTGGGCTTAGATGTATAGAAAGGCTCCATAGCCTCCTCTATATTCTCTATTCCCTTACCTGAATCCTTAACGATTATTTCAATCTCATTTTCTCTAATACTTGCCTCTATGGTTATCAGTCCTTCACCATATTCGTAACCGTGGATGATGGCGTTGGTCACCGCCTCAGAAACAGCAGTCTTTATATCAGATAATTCCTCTAGTGTAGGATCTAATTGTGATGCAAAGGCAGCTACAACTACCCTTGAAAAGGATTCATTTTTTGATTTACTTAAAAACTCTAGTTTCATATAATTTTCCATTAAAATTCACCCCTTAATTATTGGTAATAGCTAAGTCTAATCTTGGATATAATTTAACCATTTTAAGTAGGCCTGACATGTTTAGGATTTTCTTTATACTTTCCCTTTCACAGACTAGGATCAACTCTCCCTTATTTTCCGATGTGATCTTGTACCTACCCATAATTAGCCCTATACCTGAACTATCCATAAATGTAAGCTCGCTTAATTCTAAGATGATGTTGACCAAATCGTTAGCCAAGTAATAATTGTCGATTTTCTTTCTTATTTCCTCAGCTGCATGATGGTCCAATTCCCCCTTTAATTTTACAATTAAGCTGTCTTCAAAGATTTCCATTTCTATCCTCAAACTAATCCCCCCTCGAAAATTCTACATTATATATTCTATATAGGAGAAAATATTCCTTCAAAGAATTTTGACTAGTTTTGCCCAAAAAAGAAGAAATGGGTCGTTTAGACCCATAAAATTAAATTCTTTCCCAGGCATCCACCACCTGCTTCATTAAGATGCTGGTTGTTACGCTTCCTACTCCTCCTGGAACCGGCGACAACATTTTTACCCTTCCTTCAACCTTTTCCATATCCACATCTCCAGAAAGCTTACCCTGGCTATCTAGGCTTATTCCTATATCTATTACTATGGAGTCTGGTTTGAAGAAGCTATCATCAAAAAATTTTGCCTTACCTAATGCGGTTATTACTATATCAGCCCTATTAGTTATATCCGCTAAATTCTTAGTCCTTGAATGACAGATAGTAACCGTAGCATCCTTTTCCAACAGCATCATCGATAAGGGCTTACCCACCACCATGGTCCTATTGACCACCACCACATCTTTTCCTGCTAAATCTACTCCATAATAGGACAAGATTTCCATGGCAGCCTTAGGAGTACAGGGGGCAAAGCCAGTGCTGTCTCCTTCAAATATCTTTTCTAAATTTAAGGGATGCATACAATCCACATCCTTTGCAGGATTTATGGCTATCCTAACCCTTTCTTCATCTATATGCTTAGGTAGGGGTCTAAAAACCAAGATTCCGGAGATTGCTCTATCTTCGTTAAACTTCCTTATTTCTTCTATAAGTCCAGCAGTATCTATATCACTTTTTAGTTCATTTACCCTGGTCTGTATACCTAGGGAGGAACAATTCTTTAATATGCTCTTCTCATAGGATATATCGCTAGGGTCACTTCCTACTCTAATTATACCTAAATGAGGTTGCCTGCCCTTATCTTCTAACACCTTTATTCTATTCCTAATCCCTTGTTTAATGTCCTTACTAACTTCACTGCCCTTTAATAGTTTCATAAGTTTACCCCTTTCACACATTTTAAATATTTTCATCTAATAGCTAAGAGCATTAATCCTTGTTATACTTTAGACTTACCCCTTTTAGCTAATTAAATTTAATCCTCTAGTTAAATTATAGTATTATTAGATATTTTATACAAATAAGCTATTACTAAGTTTAAAATTAAAGGTTAGAAAAAAACCTAAAGTATTAACTTTAGGTTTAATTATTATCATCCTTATTAAAGTTTTTCCTATGTTTTAAGCCTACCAAATCATCTATATCTACGGTGAATAGTATACCTGTACCCGGCTCTTTTAGCCTTCCCGCCTCTACCATAGCTTCTATTATATCATCCTTCTGGCCAACATGGGCCAATATTAAGATGACCTCCTTAGAGGATTCAATATGCATTTTTAAAAACTTCTTTACTTCCGTCTCACCAGTACCCCTTCCATAGAAAATAGTAGCACCAGAGGCCCCTTTAGCCTTGGCTGCTTTTACTACTTTGTCAGCCCTTCCTCTTTCCACAATGGCAACTATACATTTTATATCTAATCCATATCCTACCAATGTAAATACCCCCAATTAAAATTTAGTTAAAATACCCAATATCATAACTGAAATAACGGCTCCTAAAGAGGTAAGCCCTACTATCCCAAAGCCTGATAGAAGTGGGTCTATACCCTCAATTATACTGGCTAAGCCAATGGCTACTGCCATATTCAGTGGTATATTTACAGGTCCAGTAGTTGCACTTGCTGAATCCATGGCAATGGAAACATAAGGTTCAGGCGTTAAAAATCCTAAAATAAAGATCAGGATTAAGATGGGAACTAGGAGCCTTAAAAAAGGTATATTTTCCATTATCTTGTATAAGCCTAAAGCTAAACCTGCACCAAATCCGGCTGCTACACCATGTACTAGGACAGTTTGAGGAATAGCCCCTGCAGATAATTCTTCTACTTCTAATGCTAGAGCTCTTAGGGCGGGTTCAACAAGGGTTCCAAAATACCCTATAACAAAGCCTATTACTATTATAACCCATTTATTGTCTAAAACGTGTAAATTTCTACCTACCGAATCTCCCAGTGGTATCAAACTCCTGGTTGCCCCTTGAAGAAAGAGATGTAAACCAATAGTAGTTATTAGAATACCTATTACAAAATCCTTAAGATCCTCAATGGGTTTTCTTAAGATAACAGTTTGAATAATAACCATTATGGCTGTAAGAGGCAACACGCTCTTAGCCGTGTCCCAAAGTGGTGATAGAAAATCCATAATTTTCATCTTTTCACTCCTTTTATTATATTTCGCTCTGTAAACTTAAATGAAAATTGAGGACTTCAATCCTCTGTGGTACAATGTTTTTGCCAAAAAACAAATACCTCCCAGAAAGGATGAAGTCCTCATGCAAAAAATTGTACCAATTAAGTGCCC
>JAAYLY010000213.1 GCA_012521625.1 Tissierellia bacterium
GGTGTTAATTGTGACTGATCTATATGATGAAAGAGACAGGAGAGATAGAAGAGACAGAAGGGATAGAAGAGGATTTTTCGGCTGTGAAGATTCCTTATTATTCTTCTTCCTAATATTAGCCCTAATCTTCTGTGGTGATTTTAGATAAGATTATTAGATATAAGGAAGGAGTCGGGAGTATTTCCCGATTCTTTTTATTTTAATTGCTTTATTCCTTAAAAAATGATAAATTATATGAGTCTATATATTTTATAAGTGTTTTCCTTGGCACCCACTTTAAAAAAATCAAGGGAGTGATTAGATGATAAGATACAGTAGGATTTTAGAGAAAAATCCACGAGAAATTGTATTATTGAAATCCCACCCCTGTAGATGGGGGCGTTGTGTTTTTTGCGATTATATCCTAGATAATTGCAAGGACCAAGAAAATATGGTTAAGTTAAATCGGGAAGTTTTATCCAAAGTAACTGGTGAATTTAAAAAGTTGGAAGTAATAAATTCTGCCAGCGTATTTGAGCTACCCAGGGAAAGCTTACAAAATATAAAGGACATAGTTAGGGATAAGGACATCAAGGAGTTGTATTTTGAAAGCCATTATTCCTATCTAGCAAGATTAGAGGATATTAGGGACTTTTTCCCTGAGGCAGAAGTTTATTTTAAATGCGGAATTGAAACCTTCGATGATGACTTTAGAAATAACTACCTAAAGAAGGGGATCTATTTCCACTCACCTGAGGAGGTAGCAGCCCACTTTGACACCATTTGCCTTTTAGTTGGTATTAAAGGTCAAACTAAGGATATGATTGCTAGGGATATAGACATACTACTTAAACACTTTAACCGAGGCTGCATCAATATCTATGTAGACAACACTACCCCAATTAAGGCTGATCCAGAGCTGATTCAGTGGTTTAAGGAAGAATATGCCCATCTAGAAGAGCTGGATAATATTGAGATCCTATGGAATAACACTGATTTTGGAGTAGGTGGTAGTGATGATTAGGAAGAACTTAAGTACCAAGGATTTAGCAAGGGGGGCTGTTGTGGCCGCCATGTATGCAGTCCTTACCATGACCCTGCCAGCCTACGGGGCTTTACAATTTAGGCTATCGGAAATTTTGACCCTACTGGCCTATTTTGACCCCTTTTATATCTGGCCCCTTACTATTGGTTGTGCCATATCCAACATAGCCAGCCCCTTTGGTATAATAGACGTCATCTTTGGAAGCTTGGCCAGTTTCCTTGCCTTAAGCTGTATGAGCAGGACTAAGAATATCTACTTAGCAAGTATTTGGCCGGCAGTTTTTAGCTTTATAATAGGACTGGAGATTATGTTCCTATCTACAGAGCCTGTTAACTTCTTCCTAGTTACAGGCCAAATAATGTTATCTGAATTGGTAATAATAACCCTAATTGGGGTTCCAGTGATGAAGTTCTTATCTAAGATAGAGATCTTAGGATTAAATAAAATTAAGCATCAGGCATAAGCCGATGCTTAATTTTATTTTTTAAGGATAATTACTAGTAATTCTTTATTATTATTATGGATTTTTAAACAGTCCATTAACCTTAAGACTGCAAATACATATGGATTATAAACAATGAAGTCAAGTCCAAAATAGTGTGTAAATTACCTCGGTTACATATAGTACCTTAATAAGTCAATAATCATAAGCGTTTATGCCGCGAAAGCTGTTGACAATGAGTACATGGCATGTTAGGCTAGCTAGCCGGGCATCACCTTCTCACCAAGGCCTGACCCCCATTAA
>JAAYLY010000214.1 GCA_012521625.1 Tissierellia bacterium
GCTTGAAAAGGAGGATATTAGTATTGAGGATTTAAAATCCACACTTAAGGTGTTAAATGCCCTTAATAAGGAAATGCATGATATTCATAATTTAAAGAAGGGCAGCAATTGCTCATCAAATAAATAGTTGATAACTTTTGTGCTCCTTATAGAAAGGGGCACTTTTTTTGGAGTAGGCGATCTACTGCCATTTTGGGTTGCGGATATGGATTTTAGGGTAGCTGAACCTATAATCGAGGCCCTAAGGGAAAGGGTAGACCATGGTATATATGGCTATACTATCAGGCAGGATTCCTACTATTATGCCATCATAGGTTGGACAAAAAACCGCCTTGGTTGGGAAATCGAGAAGGAATGGATAGAGTATACTCCTGGGGTAGTTCCGGCTATAAACTATGCTATACAAGCCCTATGTGAGCCAGGGGATAAGATAGTAATTCAGCAGCCAGTTTATTATCCATTCAAGAACTCCATTTTAAACAATGGCTGCCATGTAGTTAATAATCCCTTAGTTGAAAATGGAGATCATTATGATATAGATTTAGCAGATTTAGAGGAAAAGTTAAAGGATCCAAAGGTTACTATGTTTATCCTTTGCAGTCCACATAATCCAGTTTCTAGGGTATGGACGGAGGAAGAATTAAGGAGAATTGGTGAGCTTTGTTTAGAAAATAATGTGGTTCTGATTTCCGATGAAATCCACAATGACTTAGTTTATTCTGGTAATAAGCATATTATGATTGCATCCTCAGATGAAAGATTTGCCATGAATACTATTACCTGCACAGCTCCTTAAAAAAGAGACTTTTTCAAGTCTCTTTATTAATAGCTTTTAACTTTTAGTTAATATAAGAGTCTGTAATGGTAGGTTTGATCAGTGGGTTGGAACTTAAGCACTAATTATTGTATTAGTTTAGATTAAATGTTATATTAATTATTGTGAGAAAATTAAGGCAAGGAGATGTTAAATGGACAATATCTACGATCCTAAAACCATAAGGAAAAATGTCTTTTCCATGATAGTTCCTATTACCCTTGAGAATATCCTCCAGATGGCGGCCGGCTTAGTAACTATGGCCTTTATGGGTAGGATAGATGCCATAGCTGTAGGGGCTGTAGGCCTAAGTAATATCCTTTTTAGGATTTGCTGGTCCCTCTTTAAAGGATTAAGCATAGGGGCATCTGCCTTTGTGGCTAGGACTTATGGAGCCCAGAATAATGGAAGGGTAGCTGCTGTAATAGAACAGGGTTTTCTAGTAGTATTGATTCTTTCGGTTATATGCCAGCAGATATTATTTTGGCAGGCAAAGGAGCTCCTTACCATCTTTGATTCCAGTGAGGAATTGCTTATAAGCACCAGTACTTACTTGAGGATCATATCTTGGAGTTTGCCCTTAGCTGCCATAATCCTTTTTGTAGCAGGAGTCTTGCAGGGCATGGGGAATGCTAAATCCCCCATGGTAGTAGTCAGCGTATTAAATATAGTAAATATAATCTTTAGTTTCCTATTGATCTTTGGAAAGCTAGGCTTTCCTAAAATGGGATTAAGGGGTGCTGGCTATGCTTACAATATAGCCCATATAGTAGCAGCAGTCCTTGGAATCTATTACTTATTAAAGACTAACAAGAAATTAAAAGAGGATTCGGAATTGGAAAGAGCCTTTAAGGTAAGGAAGGAAGAAATCCTATCCTTGATGAAATACGGCATACCTACATCCTTTGAAATAGGCTTTTATCAAATTGCTTCCATCTTTGTAACCAGGGCCATCCTCTACTATGGAGAGACTGCCTATGCAGCCTATCAATTGGGATTACAGGCTGAAGCTTTATCCTATATGCCTGCTGCAGGTCTAGCCATCGCAGCCACAGCCTTTATGGGTCAAAGCCTAGGATCTAAGGATAAAAGGTTAGCCAAGCTCTACTTAGATGAGCTATTAAAGATTACCATTATTATAACCCTAATAGCAGGTGGGGTATTGGCCTTATTCCCTAAAATAATTATGAGGTCTTTGACGGATGATGTAGAAGTAATAAATATTGGAGCCGTTTACTTAATAGTCATGGGCTTTTCTCAGCTGCCTCAAAATTTAAGTGGCTTATACAATGGGGCCTTAAGGGCATCAGGTTATCCAAGGGCTCCAATGATCAATACTGGTTTAGGCATATGGGGTATAAGGATTCCCTTAATCTTACTAATCTCCAACTATTATCAGGGGAATATACTATGGATTTGGCTTAGTATGGCTTTAGACCTATTTTTTAGATTTATATTTGCCTTCGTCAGCTTTAAAAGAAAAAGGGTATTTGATTGATGCGAAATCGGTTATATCGTTTTCGCATTTTTATTTAGTCTTCTAAAAACTATAAAGCCTTATTATTTTTATCAAGATATTTAACTACTTATGGGCTATAACAAAAACCATAAAAAATTATTTAGGTTATTTATCTTTATTTATTCATCTAGCAATAGGTAAAGTTAGGAAAGTCAGAATTTTAGTTAAACTTTGGAAAACTTGGGTATATCCAATATAGATGATTGGTAGAATATAGTGGGAGGGATTTTATGGATTACAGGATTGAACATGATACCATGGGGCAGGTGAAGGTGCCAGCTGACAGTTATTGGGGTGCCCAAACCCAAAGGAGTCTGCAGAATTTTAAAATAGGGATAGAAAAGATGCCAATTGAGATCATAAGGGCCTTTAGTATTTTAAAGAAGGCTGCAGCTATTACCAATAATAAATTAGGGAAATTAGATGATAAGAGAAGGGAAGTAATAGCTCAGGTCTGTGATGAAATCTATGAAGGTAAGCTAGATGATCATTTCCCGCTGGTAGTATGGCAGACCGGTAGTGGAACCCAGACTAATATGAATGTAAATGAGGTTATATCCAATAGGGGGAATGAAATAGCAGGTGAAAAACTCCTACACCCTAACGACCATGTAAATATGTCCCAAAGCTCAAACGATACTTTCCCTACAGCAATGAGTATATCAGCTGTAATGGAAGTGGAAGATAATCTTTTGCCAGCCATTAAGCAGTTAAGGGAAAGCTTTGAACGCTTAGAAAAGGAAAATGAAGGAATAATCAAGACTGGTAGGACCCATCTTCAGGATGCGGTACCCATAGCCTTTTCCCAAGAAATTAGCGCCTGGAAGGAAATGTTAATTAAGGCGGAGAAAAGGATTGCAGAATCCTTAGAAGGCTTAAGGGAGTTGGCCCTAGGGGGTACGGCAGTAGGTACAGGATTGAATGCCCCTAAGGATTTTGGCCCTATAGTGGCAGAGGAAATATCTGCTTTAACTGGTAAGAGATTTACAACTGCCCCTAATAAATTCTATTCCTTAACTAGTAAGAGCGATCTAGCCTATGCCCATGGAGCTTTAAAAGGATTAGCTGCTGATTTAATGAAAATAGCAAACGATATAAGATGGTTGGCCAGTGGTCCAAGGTGTGGAATAGGTGAGATTTCCATTCCTGAAAATGAACCAGGCAGTTCCATTATGCCGGGTAAGGTCAACCCCACTCAGGCTGAAGCCCTAACTATGGTTACGGTGCAGGTGATGGCTAATGATGTGGCCATAAATATAGGGGCTAGTCAGGGTAACTTCCAATTGAATGTATATATGCCGGTGATGATATATAACTTCCTCCAATCTGTGAAGTTGCTAAGCGATGCCATCAGGTCCTTTGATAAGAACTGCGCAGCAGGTATAAAGCCAATAGAGGAAAAGATGAAGGAAAATCTAGATAAATCCCTAATGTTGGTTACTGCCCTAAACCCATATATAGGTTATGAAAAGGCGGCAGAAGTAGCCCAAACTGCCCATA